>NZ_JAKIVI010000015.1:0-82229 GCF_023614015.1 Acinetobacter sp. ACZLY 512 | reverse complement strand
TCAGTAGAATTGATCCACCCAATCGCAATGGACCCAGGTCTACGTTTTGCGATCCGTGAAGGTGGTCGTACTGTAGGTGCTGGTGTTGTTGCGAAAGTAACTGCATAATCACTATTCAGTGAAAAAAGCGCTCCTCTGGGGCGCTTTTTTTATGTCATCAATTCATCGAGATTTAAATAAATCCGTTTTATCTATTACATCTTTTTCTCTTGCGTCGAAAAATCCGTTTCACTCATCACGTCTTTTTCTCCTCATGTCCTTAACTGACATTTCTGTGTCCTAAACTGCACTTACACGTTTTTATGAAAGAAGTATGATCTTAATCAAGAAATTAAATAAGAAAGCAGGGGTCTTTTACCCTTGAGGAGTCGTTGGCATGAACGCTAAAGTGAATATTACCAACCGTGCAGGTGCAAGTTTTCCAGTTCGTCGTATGAACTTTGACTTTAACGATGTACCCGAATATTGGATGAATGGTTCTGCAGGTCTGACCCATTTTATGACTGCTTTATCTGCTTTATTTCCGGATGGTGAGAAGTTTTTTATCGATTCGGTTCGTGCAGTACGCTACCATCCTGCAATCAAAAACAACGATGCATTGCAAAAAGAAATCAGCGCCTTTATTGGTCAAGAAGCCATGCATACTCAAGAGCATGTTGGCTTTAATGCCTCGGCACAAAAATATGGTCACGATGTGGCAAGCCTTGAGCAAAGAACAGGAAAAGTCATTCAGACCGGTCGTAAAATTTTTGCAAAACTGGTCAAACCGTTTGGTATGACACAAGAAATGGTTGATTTAACCGCCACTACAGCACTTGAGCATTTTACTGCGACCATTGCCTCACAATTATTACGAAACCCACATATTCAAGCGCTTATGACTGATGATACGATGTCGACCATGTGGTACTGGCATGCAATTGAAGAGAATGAGCATAAAGCCGTAGCCTATGATGTGTTTGAAGGAATCTTTGGTCGGGATTTAAAAGCTTATTCGCTTAGAAATACGGCATTGGTAGTCTCTATGCTGGCTATTTTTATTACTCAGTCATATTTTGTTGTTAAGCTTTTACAAGAAGATGGTAAATTAAATCTGAAAGAGCTTGGCACAATTTATACGTATGCCTATAGTCCATCTAAAGGTATTATTACTGGCATGTTAGATGAAATGTTGGCGTACTTTAAGCCTGGGTTTCATCCGAATGATTTAGATACCAATAACCTGTTGGCAACATGGAAAGCCAAACTGGGTTTATAAGATTTAAAGTTAACTCCGTGGGCAAGCAATTGCCCTTTTTTTATGCCGAGTTGTTGGTTAAGATTGTGCCCCGAGTCTCTTCATCTAAATCTTTATTATGCAAACTCCCGTGATTCGTAAAATGCAACATGACGATGTTGAAGCTATCGTGGCGATTGAGCGCTTGGTTCAAACTCATCCATGGTCAGCACAGCAATTTTATGAAGCGGTGGATTCATATCAAAGTACCGTGATTGAAATACAGAATAAATTGGCGGGCTTTTGTATTTTGCAGCCTGTTCTTGATGAAGCCAATTTGTTATTGATGGCAATTGATCCTCGGCAACAGGGCAGAGGGCTTGGCTTTGACTTACTCGATGCGTCGATCAATCTTTTAAGTAATCAACCTGTGCAAATTTTTCTAGAAGTCCGCGAAAGTAATGCAGCAGCAATTCGTTTATATGAAAAATCTGGATTTCACCAAATTGATTTACGACGCAATTATTACCCAAGACCAGAAGGTGGACGTGAGCATGCCATCATTATGGTGAAAGCATGCAGTGATAATTTTGCCGATTTATTTAAGTAAGCAGTGCTTATTTAATCAGTAAGCTGTTCCATTCAGAAGGTAAAATGGTCATCAATGACTCACCCAGTTGATCAATTTCTTCTTGCGACAGTGCGCGATTCAGGCGGCGCCATTGGCCGTCTAAAAGTAATTCGAGAGGAATATACTGAGATTTGTAATTCATCTTTTGTGAATGTGGCACCCAGTAACCTAAATATAAATAATCGAGCTGTAACGATTGCACATATTCGAGCTGTTTAAGAATTGCAAACACACCCAAAGATCGGCGCTGCTCGGCTGGATCAAAAAAGGTATAAACCGCAGATAATCCGTCGTCCATCAAATCACATGTTGAAACGCAGACCAAGCGATCATCTTTCCATAATTCTAAAAAGAAGCTTTCGGTACAACTATGCACCAGAAACTTTTCAAACTGATCTAGGCTCGGTGGAAACATATCGCCATCGGCATGGCGTTCATTAATGTAACGCTCATACAAGGCATAATGCACATTTGTGGCGGCATGTGTGGGCACAATCGACATGCGAAGATCCTGATTTCGTTTCCAGGCTTTCTTCTGCATGCTGTTCATTTCAAATTCGTCGACCGGTACGCGGCAAGACAGGCACTGTCTGCACAAATGGCATTCTGGACGATACACAAAGTCGCCGCTACGACGAAAACCAACGCGTGAAAGTTCAGAAAGCGTCACCACGTCAATCCGGTGGATTGGATCGAGAAACACCATGCGCGCAGATTTGTTGTCTAGATAGCTACAGTCGTGGGGCGGGGTAATATAGTACTGTAAGTCATTAAGAAGGGACTTTGGGTGGTAAGATTTCATCGTGTATGTCCCCTCATTGTTATCATTCGGTTAGTTTTGCAATTTGGGCAATTCTTTTACTTGAAAATACACGTTCTGAATACTTTTTCCAATTGATAGGGGGCTCAATAATTACATCTTGTAACGATTTTAAGTAGTCTTGACGAGAAAGTGTACAAGCACCCAAGCTTAATAAATGGTCATTGACCAGTTGACAGTCAATCCAGCGCACTTGATGTTCCTGCCCAATCAGCATGAGCGTATAAAATGCCATTTTGGAGGCATCGGTACGTGTACTAAACATTGATTCTCCAAAGCAGCCTTTACCAATACTCACACCATATAATCCGCCTACTAATTGATCTTCTTGCCAAACTTCGACGCTATAGCCGTAGCCTGCTTTAAACAGTTCGACGTAGCCTTGTACGATATCTTCTGAAATCCAGGTGTCATTGGTATAATTGCGGGGCAGGGCGCAAGCACGAACCACTTGCTCAAAGGCACGATTAATGGTCACTTGATAATCGTATTTTTTCATACTCCGAATAAGTGTTTTACTCGGGTGATATTGCTCGGGATAGATGACGCAACGCGGGTTGGGGCTCCACCAACAGATCGGATCACCTTCATTAAACCAAGGAAATAATCCATGTGTGTAGGCTTCAAAAAGTGTTGAAGGTTCTAAATCTGCCCCGATGCAAATCAACCCTTGACCCTCTGGGTCGGCTTCAACTGGATCGGGAAACACATACATCGAAGGTAAAATCATGAAGGGAGAGAGAATAAAAAAAGATCGGCCTTATTTTAGCCGATCTTTTAATGTGATGAGAACTGCTGTGTGACTTAGATGTTTTCTAAGTATTTGTCTGCATCAAGTGCAGCCATACAGCCCGAACCCGCCGAAGTAATCGCTTGACGGTAAATGTTATCTGCAACGTCACCTGCCGCAAAAACACCCGGAACTGAAGTTGCAGTTGCATTACCTTGCGTACCGCTTTGGACTTGAATATAGCCATCACGTAGCTCAAGCTGACCTTCAAACATGCCTGTATTTGGCTTGTGACCAATTGCAACGAATAAGCCTTGTACATCAACAGTTTGTGTGCTTTCGTCTTGAGTCGATTTTAAGCGTACGCCTGTAACGCCCGTATTATCACCCAAAACTTCATCGACTTGATGGTTCCAGATAATGCTGATTTTGCCTTCTTTCTCTTTTTCAAACAGATGATCTTGCAAGATCTTTTCTGAACGAAGACTACTACGACGGTGAACCAGTGTGACGTGAGCTGCAATATTCGATAAGTAGAGTGCTTCTTCAACAGCAGTGTTACCACCACCTACAACCATCACGTTTTGACCTTTGTAGAAGAAACCGTCACAGGTTGCACAGGCACTTACGCCCTGACCCATAAATGCAGCTTCCGATTCTAGACCGAGGTATTGTGCAGTCGCGCCTGTTGCAATAATTAAAGCATCACAGGTGTACTCTTCCATATCGCCTTTTAAAACGAACGGACGGGTATTTAAATCAACTTCATTGATATGGTCATAGACAATGTCGGTACCGAAACGTTCTGCATGCGCCTGCATACGCTCCATCAATACCGGCCCCGTTAAACCTTCAGGATCGCCAGGCCAGTTATCTACCTCAGTTGTTGTAGTCAACTGTCCACCAAGTTGTAAGCCTGCAATCAGCGTTGGCTTCAAATTGGCACGTGCAGCATAAACTGCAGCGCTATAACCTGCAGGACCAGAACCAAGAATAATAAGTCGAGAGTGACGAGCGCTCATGACGAGTTCCTTATTAATATCGAAATTTTTGAAATTATACGTGAAAGTTGAGCCAAATGGCGTCGTTTTGATGTGGATAATATTGATCAACTAAATCGAATTGAGCTATATACGATTTTATTGAAAGATGTTAACAACAAGCTTCAACAATCATGCATCATTTTTTACAGAACAGGTGCATAATATGTGAATTAATTCGTTGCCGGTTTTGAGCCAACGAAAGAACAAATGAATTCATTCAAACTGGTTTTACAGGACAGTATATGACTGCGGTGTCGAGCGTTTATGCACAGCGTTTATTAATTACATTATTTTTGGTTTCGTTCGGGATTTATCTGTTTGTCGCGACTGTGACATATACCCCATTCGATCCCGGCTGGATGCATATTTCAAGCGACACTCAAAATGTCTCGAATGCCAGCGGCGTTGCCGGTGCATGGATTGCTGATTTGCTGTTTGGCTTTTTAGGCTGGGCGAGTTTACTGATTCCATTGTTTTTGTTTATTGAAGCCATTCAAGTCTGGTGGCCACGCAGTTTTCTAAACCGACCGTTTCGCTATGCAGCGCAGTTTTTTATTATCTTAGCCACCTCTACATTGCTTTATCTGTACTGGAATGTACCAGCAGATACCTTAGCCAATGCCTCAGGAGGCATTATTGGCTATGAGCTGGGTGAAAGTCTGTCCGGTATCCTGACTATTTATGGTGCAACGCTGTTCTTGCTGGTATTTTGGGTGCTATTGCTCACCTTGGCATTTGGCATTCAATGGAATCGTACATGGGCAACACTCAAAGCAACACCAGCTTATTTACAAGACCTATTTTATAAAAACGTCTCTCCGAATGAGTCTGACTATGATTTGACGGAGCAATCAGCCAAGAAAGCGCCACAATCGGTCAGTGCTGCATCTAAAAGCGCTTCTGCTTTACCAGAACAAGCGGTTCAACCAGAGCAAGAAAAGCCAAGTGTTGCACCAGCGGCTCATACCCATCAGTATGTGGCAGATGACGAGACGGTTGAGCGACTATTCCAAGATGTCGTTGCGAAAGAACAGCGTGCCCAGCAGCAATATCAAGATCCATTACCTGTAGATGATCAGGAATTTGAGAAAGCGCTTGAAAAGGCACATCGGCTTGAAAGTGAATCAAAGCGTTTGGTACCGACCGGAGAGGTATGGAAAGCGCTGCAATCTGATGATCTGACTCACAAACAGGAAATCGATGCATTACTTCGTGCCGCAGATGATGAACATGGACAATTAAATGCACAAGCTCAGCGTGCACACACAGATTCAGCCTCAGCTCATGATCAGTCAAATCCTTTAAATAAAGATAAACTGAACTGGAATGACGATCAGATTTTTGATGAATTACTGGCCGCTATGCCGAATCAATCGGGGTCTGACATTCACACGCCATTTGTCTCGCAAGCGCAGCCAACTACGCGTTCAGAGACTGATCATTTGATCGAACAAGTCGAGCAGACGCTTAAAGCGTCATCTACAACGCATCAGCCTCAAAATCGATATGCGGCGTATGAACCAGAAGAGCAGTCTGATCTTTTGACTGAAGAAGAAATCAGAGCGCCAGAGCCACTCAAACAAGCGCCTGTTGCCAAAGCAGTAGCGCCAGAAAGCGAGCAGGCCGCACTTTCAAAAGAAGCCTTCATTGAAGCTTGGCAGGAAACCGCAGGTAAGCCGGTAGAAGATGAGTTTGATTTTGACGCCCCACTCACAGATGCTTCGGGAAGACCGATCTCACGTGCAATGCAGGTGGCACAAAAGCGTCGTGATTTACCAACGTTACCGGGCTTTGATTTGCTAGACAAAGTTGATCCGAATAAGAAGGTCAACTTCACTGTCGAGCAGCTCGAACGTTTATCTGAACTGCTTGAAATCAAGTTACAAGAATTTAATGTGAAGGCCAAAGTGGTCGAGGCTCAGCCTGGCCCAGTGGTTACACGATTTGAGCTTGATCTGGCGCCCGGTGTGAAAGCATCTAAAGTTACCAATATTTCACGTGACTTGGCCCGCTCGATGTCGATGGCATCGGTACGTGTGGTTGAAGTCATTCCCGGCAAGCCTTATATCGGTATTGAAGTACCAAACAGCGCGCGTGAAATGGTGCGCTTGATCGAGCTGCTTGAGACACCGTCATTTAAAGACCCTGGCGGCTTACTCTCGATGGCCATGGGTAAAGATATTTCAGGTAATCCTGTCATTACCGATTTGGGTAAAGCACCGCACATGCTGGTAGCAGGAACGACTGGTTCGGGTAAGTCGGTCGCAGTCAACTCCATGATTTTATCAATGCTGCTCAAATATACCCCAGATCAGCTTCGCCTCATTCTGATTGACCCGAAACAGCTTGAATTGGCCAATTACAACGATATTCCACACTTGCTTACCCCAGTGGTCACAGACATGAAAGACGCGGTGAGTGCACTTAACTGGTGTGTCAATGAAATGGAACGCCGTTACAAGCTGATGTCATTTTTAAAGATCCGTAAACTGGCAGACTATAACCGTAAGGTTGAAGAAGCTATTGCTAACGGTGAAGATTTGATTGATCCAACGTGGAAGCCAAGTGATTCGGCCACCCAAGAACGTGCCCCACGCTTACAACCTTTACCTTCAATTGTGATTGTGGCAGATGAGTTTGCCGACATGATTATGCAAGTAGGTAAAAAAGCCGAAGAAATGATTACCCGACTGGCGCAAAAATCTCGTGCTGCCGGCATTCATCTGCTATTGGCGACTCAGCGTCCTTCTGTAGACGTTATTACGGGATTAATCAAAGCCAATATTCCTACACGCGTTGCACTGCGGGTTAACAGTAAAATTGACTCACGAACGATTTTGGATGCGGGTGGTGCAGAAGATCTGTTAGGTCATGGTGATATGTTATTTCTTGGGCCTGGAAAAATCGAGCCTGAGCGTGTACATGGTGCCTTTATTAGCGATGATGAAGTGAATCGGATTTGTGATGCATGGCGCGAACGCGGTGCCCCGAATTATGTCGATGAAATTTTAACACCGTTTGATGAAGAGCCAAGCGCACGTGGTTTTGAAGATGGTGGAGAAGGGGGATCTGATCGAGATATGCTCTATGATCAATGTGTGGCATTTGTTTTGGAAACCCGTAAGGCATCGACGTCATCCTTACAGCGTAAATTTAGTTTGGGTTACAACCGAGCAGCTCGAATCATTGATCAGATGGAAGAAAATGGCATCGTAAGTGCCATGGGCGCCAACGGTAAACGAGAAATATTGGTCTAAACTCAACCATCATAAAAAAACCTGCATCAAGCAGGTTTTTTTAGCACTTATGCAAACTTTGCTAGCACTTCTAAAAAAGGCTCGCGCTGACGCGGAAATTCAGCAATCACATCATGAATACGCTGACCTTCAGGATTGGTCGCGTTTACATCACGGCCATCGGCAACAAACTGAGTCAAAAGACGCTCATAGTCGTTTGGACGCATGTGTTTAAATGCATGATACAACACATGAAAATCGGCATTTACACCGTCTGGAGGAAGTTGGTTAAGGTAGGCAAAAACACGTTCATCTGACCATTCTTCATTGAAAGTTGCTGGCTGTGATAATGCCATAACACGCTCCTCTTACACTTTAAAAGCAAAATTTGAGACAGGATATTTTGAATATTTTAACGAGACGCACCGTTGTTCAAGTCCACTCGAAGCACAGCTTCTCGTCTTGCGACTGGGCAAAGATACTCGCTCCAGTCCACTCGAAGCACAGCTTCTCGTCTTGCGACTGGGCAAAGCGTTGCTTTGCTGATCCAGTCTCATATTTTGCCTTAATTTCTGGGTGATTGACCAATCAGTAATGAAATTATCGTTCTTCAGGTAAATTGATATTCATTTCAAGCATTTCAATATTTGCTTCTGAACGTACCTGCATTTGAATATGGTCTTCACCCACACCACGTACATAACGACTGACCACTTGCATGATCTCTTTTTTCATTTGATCAATTTTGTCTTGACTCAAACGTCGTCCCAAGCCCTGTTCAGAGGCAACAATTACTTTCAAACGATCTTTGGCAGTTTGTGCGCTTGATGGTCTCTCGTCAGTTCCGAACAGTTTACTCCAAAATCCTGCCATCGTTATGCTCCAAATAGTCGAGCCAACCAGCTTTTTGGTTGTACTGTAATGTGTCGATAAGGGCGTTCTTCACCTAAAAAACGTGCAACCAAGTCATCATATGATTGGCCTGATTTGGTTTCAGAATACAAAATGACCGGTTTACCTTCGTTTGAAGCTTGTAAAACACCCGGGCACTCAGGAATAACCCCTAAGGTTGGAATACGTAAGATATCCTTTGAGATATCATCAATCGTCAGCATTTCTTGGCGATCTGCACGTTCTGGATTAAAACGTGTGATACACAAGTGCTTACGAATACGCCCTTCGTTCTGTTCGACTTTTTTTGTTTTGCTGTCCAGCATTCCAATAATACGGTCAGAGTCACGTACCGATGAAATTTCTGGATTGGTCACAATAATCGCTTCATCTGCATGATACATGGCTAAAATTGCGCCACGCTCGATACCCGCAGGTGAGTCACAAATAATATAATCAAATTCTTGTGATAATTCTTCAATAACACGAGCCACACCGTCGTCAGTCAAGGCGTCTTTGTCGCGTGTTTGTGAAGCTGGCAAAATATAAAGATTTTCAATATCTTTGTCACGAATCAGCGCTTGTTGCAAACGTGCTTCATTGTTGATGACATTCACAAAGTCATAGACAACTCGACGCTCACACCCCATGATCAAATCAAGATTACGTAAACCTACGTCAAAATCAATCACAACAGTTTTATGACCACGTAGGGCTAAACCTGTTGCAAAAGATGCACTTGTTGTAGTTTTACCTACACCACCTTTGCCTGATGTTACGACAACAATTTTGGCCACCGAATCCACTCCTATTATGGTCATACGCCCGATCTTATGGGCCTATTTGGTGCTTAATTTATACCTTAAAATTCCAAAGCCCGAAATTCAAGTTCTTGCTTATCGTTTAAATATATATGTACAGATTTCTTTAATACATCTTTAGGGATGTCTTCTGCAACACAATACGTGCCTGCAATTGAAACAAGTTCGGCTTCAAGGGCATGACAAAAGATGCGAGCAGCAGGGTTTCCACCTGCACCCGCCATAATGCGGCCACGCACATTTCCATAGATGTGAATGTTGCCTGAAGCAATCACTTCAGAACCGCTGTTCATTCCTGCATTTAAAATAATGTCGCCATGATCTTGTACCAGACATTGTCCGGTTCGCAAAATTTCGTCATGGTAAGATGTTTTGTGCGAAATCGCTGTTTTCGTTGTTGGTGTTTTTGTTTCAGCATTTTTCTCTGTCACTTTGGCTGACTGGACCACAACTTCTTCTTTCGTGGCCTTAATCCGCTGTAAAGGTTGGTCGGCTGGCATCACAGGAAACTGAATCGATTTGGCCTCATCGCTCAATAGGCCATCTATCACGGCCATTGGCTGTAAACCCAGACTAATCAGCAACTGAATCAGTGCAATCAGTTCTTGTTCTACCGTACTGTCAAGAATAACCAATGTGCCTTGATAGGCATCTTCATTTAAAATTGCGGTAAGTTGTTGCCGGATGACATCATGATCATTGGTATCGAAGGTTAATCGGGTAAAATTAACCATTCTTCCTGTAATCCGTATATCAGCCATAATGATTCCTTGAGAACTTCTGACGTGCCACTGGCCCTGAAGTTGGGTGAGTAAATAGATCAAATCCTAGAACAAATTATCCGAATTCTCTAGGGACTAGCCTAAATATTTTATCGATATGCTTATTCTTTGGCTTGATCGTGTTGTTTAAGTACTTGCTGCCAATGTTTCACTTTAACTTGTTTACGAATAGATTCCAGACTTTCAAATACAATTGATTCGACCAGTTGTTCAAGTTTTTGGTTATCAATATTCACTTCACTAAGCCGTTTCGATATTAACTGATAATTGGCATTGGGCTGCGCTACAGAGCCTTCAACAAATGGAACAATCAATCCCGATGTAATATTTTCGCCCAAACGCTGACCAATGCTCTGAATTTGCGATTCAATGCGCCCACCTACAATCGGAATGAGTCGAAGCAGTTGGGTTAGCTCGGGTGTATCTTCAATCGCCTGATTAACAATTTTACCCACACGCTCAGCCATGATCGGTTGCTGGGTTTTTAAAGCCTCTGCCAATGAGTCTTGCAAAATTTCGGCAAAGGTCTGCGCAAATAGTGCCCGATGATGATCAATCAGGTCATGTAAAATCTTTTTATGGGTCGAGCTGGTTTCAAGCTCTTGCTTAACACCATCGAGTACCGTGATGACCACTCGATCGGAGAGTTCTTCCATCACAACTTGATAATAAAAACGACCGCGTTTCAGCCAACTACTTGGTATGACTTGATAGCCCATTTCATAGAGTCGATAGCCAATGATTCCCGCGCGAAACAAACGTAAAAAACGTAATTGCGGCAAAATCGCTAAAATTTCGTACCAGTGAATAAATGGAAAGAAAAACCAGCGCTGATGATGTTTGTACACCACTGCAATTGCCCAGCGAATCAGCAGTTCCACAATTAAAAAGCCAATAAACCACGCTTCGCTGACAATCACCCAAGGGTGCAGTTCAGCGCGGTAAAATGTTAATAATGTTTCAAGGTGAATTTGCTGAAACAGCCACTCGCCAATGCTGCTCATCAAAAAGTAATTGGCGCCTAAGCAAAAAAGGTTAAACACAATGATAAACACCATAAAAATATCGTAAAGCAAAAACAGCTTGAAGGACAAACTGCCGGGCTTTAGATGCTGGTATTTATTTTTAAGGTCTGAACTTTTTTGCTTCATGTGGCGTTACATCTTAAGTAGAGCTATTGGAGTATTTGGCTTTCATTTCGGTGATCAACTGATCCTTTTCAGTCCAGAGCTGATCTACCCAGTCTTGAAAACGTTTACGATAGACTTCGTCATCTTCGTAATCTCCGCCCAATACCCAGTCTGGCAGTTCAATTTTGCGTAAATTCACCGCAATTTTGGATACATCACCTAGCCAGAAATCGCCGTAGCCGGGTATACCGTCTGGGTACACAATGGTCATGTCGACCAAAGCATCGATTTTATCGCCCAGAATATTCAGCGCCAAGGCCAGTCCACCCGCTTTAGGTTTGAGTAAATGCTGATAAGGTGAGCCTTGCTGATCATGTTTTTCTGGGGTGAAGCGAGTGCCCTCTAAATAGTTCAATAAGGTAAATGGCTGGCTTAGCAACTGTTCGCAGGCTTGACGTGCTTCTTCAAGATCACGAGTTTTGAGCTCGGGATTTTTCTGGATTTGTTCTTTGGTATGACGTTTCATCATTGGGAAGCCTAAAATCTTGAAGGCTTGTCCCACAAAGGGAATAAAAATAAGCTCCCATTTGGTAAAAAAACGCGTCAACGGCATACGTGTCAGTCCAAAGTACTGATTGACCGTGGTATCGACCCAGCTTTGATGATTACAGGTCATGAGATAACGACCTTGCATGCTTAAGTCGAGGGCTTCATCGATAGTGATATCCCATTCTAAATGTGGCAAAACATGGTCGATCAACCAGTTATTAACATTTAACCAGCTGTTGGTGATCTGGATATTGGTTTGATCCACCACCCGCGATTTTTTGAACAGTTTGGTGAGGCCCAGCGCCAGTACGGGTGGGCCATGTAAAAACGTACTTCCTGTAATGACACTGCCTACAGTCAGCCCGCGTGTAATTTTTTTTAGCGCCGATTGCTTGTTTGCTTGCGTAGACATATGAAAAGTCCTGACGATCCAATTTCTAAGGGTATGAGGGTGTGATCAATATAGACCGAGTGCTAAAAATAAAAAAGGCATCCCGATAAAGAATGAATAAAATGTGATGAACTGCACAATTAATTGGGTATTAAATATTACAAAATGTAAATAAAAGCGATATTCTTAACAAAATATCAATGGTCTAAGTGGCTTTTTTATTTCATCATTTTCACAGACAACAAGACAAACGAGGAGGCATGCAATGCGTGCACTAGTTATTACAACTGTAGTTGGGGCGGCGGTAGCACTTGCAGGTTGCCAAACAACTGGAAACAATCTTGGTGGCGTAGAATACGATAAAGCTGCCCTAGGTACACTCATCGGTGCTGCGGCAGGTTATGGTATTTCTAAATCCAATGCAAACTCTAGCCGTCAAAATAACCGTGCTGCTGCAATTGGTGCGATTCTTGGTGGTGCAAGTGGCTTGTACCTCGACCAAAAAGAGAAAAAATTACGTCAACAAATGGCGGGTACTGGTGTAGAAGTTAACCGTAACCCAGATGGTTCTGTCGGCTTGGTAATGCCGGGCAACATTACATTTGACACCAACAAGTCAAACATCAAACCGAACTTCTACTCAACTTTGAACAAAGTTGCGCAAACTTTGTCTGAAGATAACCGTAGTGCGATTTTGGTTACAGGTTATACCGATAATACTGGTAACGATTCGATCAACATTCCATTGTCACAAGCGCGTGCACAGTCTGTTGCTAACTACTTGAGCGGTCAAGGTGTATCTTCTGCACGTATCAATGCACAAGGTTATGGTTCATCTAACCCAATCGCGTCAAACGCAACTGCACAAGGGCGTGAGCAGAACCGCCGTGTTGAAATTAGCATTTACGAGCGTCAATAATCGTCGCACGGATATGTAAAAACCACCTTCGGGTGGTTTTTTTATGGTTAAAATCCGTTTCATTACGATGGGCATTGGCGCAATAGATGTCTATAATCACGCTCGGAATCATCAGGGGAATACATATGTCTGCAGCCAGTCATTTAAATGACAAACAACAAGAAGCCATGAAATATACTCAAGGACCGTTGTTAGTGCTTGCAGGAGCGGGTTCGGGCAAAACATCGGTGATTACGCAAAAAATCGCCTATCTGGTTAAACAGTGTCGCATTCCTGCACATCGTATTACAGCGATGACCTTTACCAACAAAGCGGCGCGTGAAATGAAAGAGCGTGTGACGCAGTTATTGTCACGTGAAGAAGCCAAAGGTCTATCTGTTTCGACATTCCATACCTTTGGTTTGAATTTATTACGCATTGAGCTGAAGCATACGCCGCTAAAAAATAACTTTTCAATTTTAGATGCCGACGATTGCAAACGAATTCTGATGGATTTAATGCATCGTGATAATTTATCGGGCGCCGAAAGCAAAGAACTCATTGCCAAGGCCATGAAAAAGATTTCTGACTGGAAAAATGATCTGATTGTGCCAGAGCAGGCACACAGTACCTGTGAAACGACAGAAGATGTTCAGTTTGCGCACTTATACCAGTTGTATGAGCGAAATCTGCGTGCCTACAACGCAGTAGATTTTGATGATTTGATTGTATTGCCAACACGTCTATTGCAAGAAAATGCCGAAGTACGTGACAAATGGCAAAACCGGACCCGTTATTTGCTGGTCGATGAATACCAAGATACCAACACCGCCCAGTATATTCTGGTCAAGCTTTTAGTGGGGGTGATGGGGCAGTTTACTGCGGTTGGTGATGATGACCAGTCGATTTATGCATGGCGGGGTGCCAAGCCGGAAAACATGGCCTTACTTAAAGAAGATTTTCCAAATCTTAAAGTGATTAAGCTTGAACAAAACTACCGATCGACCAGCCGGATCTTAAAAGCGGCCAATGCCGTAATTGAACATAATCCACATATTTTTGATAAAAAACTGTGGAGCGATAAAGGTCATGGAGAGGTCATCCGGATCATTACCTGCCGTAATGATGACGATGAGGCCGAGCGTGTGGTGAAAGACCTGATGACGCATAAGCTCATGAACGGAAAAAACTGGAAAGATTATGCGGTTTTGTATCGCGGTAACTTTCAGGCGCGTATTTTGGAAACCCAGTTACGCCAGATGCAGATTCCCTATAAGCTTTCGGGTGGACAATCGTTCTTTGCCCGCGCTGAAATTAAAGATGTCATGAGTTATTTGCGTTTGATTATTAACCCAGAAGATGACAGTGCTTTTTTACGTATTATCAATACGCCTAAGCGTGCGATCGGACCAGTCACCCTTGAAAAACTCGGACTGTTTGCGCAGGAAAATCACTTGTCCCTTTTGGGCGCGTCATCGGATCAGCGCTTAAGCATGGTGCTACCGAAAAAGGCCATGACACAGTTGCATGAATTTGCAGACTTTGTGCAGACCTTTACGCGAGAATTACTCGATGACGATGAACCTGTGCCTAAAGTCCGCCAGATGATGAATGAGGCAGGCTATATCGACTATATTCGTGAGCAAGCGGCAACGCCTGCGCAAGAAAAAAGCAAGCTCGACAACATCGAAAGTCTGTATAACAGTATCCAAAATCTACTGAATCGTACCGACGATGTAGATGATAAAAACATTGAAAGTGTGATCCGAAAATTGGTGCTACTCGATCTGCTCGAACAGCAGCAAGAAGAGGAAGATACCGACAAGGTCAATTTGCTGACCCTACACGCTGCCAAAGGTCTTGAGTTTCCATTTGTGTACATTATGGGGCTGGAAGAAGAACTGCTGCCGCATAAAAACTCGATTGCTGCCGATACTATCGAAGAAGAACGCCGTTTGATGTATGTGGGAATTACTCGCGCACGACAAGGCCTTACCCTGACCTTGGCCGAACAGCGTAAAAATGGCGGTCAGATGAAACAAATGACACCGAGCCGCTTTTTGGATGAATTGCCACAAGATGAACTTGAATGGCTCGGTCGTAAGAAAAAACTTGCAGCCAATGTCGATCCGAAAGAGCAGGCACAGCAATATCTGGCCAATTTAAAAGCTTTATTAAAACGTTAATGCAACAACTTAGGAATGATGATGAAAGTCCAAGTCAAATTACTGGATCCTCGTGTAGGAAAAGAATGGCCATTGCCAACGTATGCAACAGCAGGATCTGCTGGACTGGATTTGCGTGCTTGTTTAGATGATGCCATTGAGATTGAACCAGGGCAAACGGTACTGGTGAAAACCGGTATGGCGATTTACATTCAGGATACCCAATTCGCAGGCATGATTTTGCCGCGTTCAGGTTTAGGACACAAACACGGGATTGTGCTTGGAAACTTGGTGGGCTTGATCGATTCAGACTATCAGGGCGAGCTGATGATTTCGGTATGGAATCGTGGTCAAACCACATTTCGTTTAGAGCCGGGTGAGCGTCTAGCACAATACGTGCTGGTTCCTGTGGTGCAGGCCGAGTTTGAACAGGTCGAAGATTTTGTCGCAACAGACCGCGGTGCAGGCGGTTTTGGACACACTGGAAAGCAGTAATTTTTCTAATAAATGCCTGTGTAAACAGGCATTTATTTATTTATAATTGAATGTTACAAAAAATTATATTAATAATATCGGGTTATCGATCTGATTTTTTATTTTGGCGTCTTTATTTTGTCATTGTACCTAAATTTTTTTCAATTTTTCCCGTTTTGCTAACATAGGCATAAGAAGAACAGACTTATGGATATAAAGCAGACTTTTCCGTTTCAGATTTTTCGTGCCTATGATATTCGGGGAAAGCTCAATGTGCTGACACCGGAGCGCATCGTGGCCATTGCACACGGACTGGCACAGCAATACCTCGCTGCGGGTCATACAAAGCTTGTGCTCGGCTATGATGCCCGTTTGACCGGTCCTTATTATGCTGCGCTGGTTCAAGCAGTCTTGGGTGAACACGGACTTTGTGTAACCAATATTGGTTGCTGTTCAACACCCCTCATGTACTTTACTGCACGATCACATGATGGCAACGGCATCATGATTACGGCCAGTCATAATCCTAAGACAGACAATGGCATTAAATGGGTGATGGGAAATCAACCACCAAGTCCCGAGATCATTCAGCAAGTGGGATGGTATGCCTCTCAAATTCGTGTTGATTTAAGTCCTTACTTACATCTCCAATCGACTGTAGTACATCAAGAAAATGCCTATTTCGACCGTTATGAAGATGCACTCGTTCAAGATATTCAGCTGAATCATCGCTTTAAAATTGTATTAGACGGCTTACATGGTTCGGCAGGTGAAGGAACGCGTCGCTTACTGGAACGTTTGGGATGTGAGGTTATCGCAATTCGCTGTGAGCCCAATGGTCATTTTCCAGATCATGCGCCAGATCCTTCACAGGCGCTACATCTGCAGACACTTCGTCAGTACGTCTTGGCAGAGCAGGCCGATTTGGGTATTGCACTTGATGGCGATGGTGATCGTTTGGTCGTGGTCGATGAGCATGCCACGATTATCAGTGCAGATCGTTTAATTTCACTATTTAGTCAACTGTGTCTGGCTGCACAGCCAGCGCATGAAGTGGTTTTTGATGTGAAATGCTCGACCATGGTCCGCAATACCATTTTGGCCTGTGGCGGGCAGCCCACCATGATTCGAACTGGTAGCACTTTTTTGCGTCAATATTTGGCAAAATCGGCTGGACAGGCGATTTTTGGGGGTGAATACGCAGGTCATTATGTATTTAATGATGGCCGAGGCTATGGCTTCGATGATGGCCCATACGCGGCATTACGTTTACTTGAATACATGGCGGCACATCCGACACAGTCGTTATCGAGCTTACTGGCGGTCTATCCTGAGCGTTGTAGCACAGAAGATCTGTACATCAATACTTATGAAGCAAATCCTGTGCATGTATTGCAGGATATTGAAGCACAAGGGCAGACCTTTCAGGCACTACTGAGTCGTACCGATGGGATACGTCTCGATTTTCACGATGGATTTGGCATTTTACGTGCATCGAATACCGGAGAGTACTTCACTGCGCGTTTTGATGCAGAAACACCACAACGATTGGCAGAGATTAAACAGATATTCGTGACCATGTTGCAAAAAAAATACCCTAAACTTGCACATGATCTTTCACAGGCCTAATTAAGGAGAGGCGAATGCCACATCAGCACACCGGCATTGATAAAGCAAAAATTTTGACAGAAGCATTGCCGTATATTCAGCGCTTTTCAGGAAAAACACTCGTGGTCAAATATGGCGGTAATGCCATGACCGATCCTGAGCTGGAAAGCTCGTTTGCGCGTGATATCGTTTTGTTAAAAACTGTCGGTTTAAATCCGATTGTGGTGCATGGTGGTGGGCCTCAAGTCGACTCTTTACTCAACCGTTTGGGTCAAGTGTCCGATCGAATTGATGGTATGCGAGTGACCGATCAGGCCACTATGGAAATTGTAGAAATGGTGCTGGGTGGAAGCGTCAATAAATCGATTGTAAACCTGATCAATCAACATGGTGGACGTGCCATTGGGTTAACCGGGAAAGACGGTAACCTGATTCGTGCACGCAAATTGTTGATGGAAAAACAAGATGAGCAAGGCGAGATCAAACATATCGATTTAGGTATGGTGGGCGAGGTGGTCGGCGTGAAAACCGATGTCCTTGAAATGTTTACTCAAGGCGATTTTATTCCTGTGATTGCCCCTTTGGGTGTCGATGAAAGTGGTAACACCTATAACATCAATGCTGATTTGGTTGCAGGCAAAGTGGCTGAAGCACTGGGCGCAGAAAAACTGATTCTGCTCACCAATATCTCGGGTGTACTGGACGAAAACAAAAATCTTTTGACTGGGCTATCGACCAAAGAAGTCGATCGTCTGATCGAAACTGGCGTGATTTATGGCGGTATGATTCCGAAAGTGGGCTGTGCCTTAGATGCAGTTAAAGGTGGCGTGGTCAGTGCGCATATTGTCGATGGTCGTGTACCACATGCCACTTTATTGGAAATTTTTACCGATCATGGTGTAGGCACTCTGATTACCAACCGAGTTGCGCCTAAAGCAGAGCATTAATTTTTCGAATCTAGAAAAAGACCAGTGATGACTGGTCTTTTTTATGGGTATCGATATTGGTCATATAGTTGTCATGCGGGTGTTTTAGTGTAAGCAAAGAAAAACACGGGGTGAGCTTATGCTAGACAAATTGAATCATTATCGACACCACTTAAATTTTCCATTGCTACGTCAAAAATCCTCAACCACTCAATATAAGTTTGAGTGGGTTGAAACCTTAAAAGAATTAGAAGAAGTACAACGCTTTCGCGCTGAACAGTTTGGCCCACAGTTTGGCATTCATTTTGACTCAGGTTTAGATCAGGATGTCTATGATTTTGGCTGTGAGCATGCAGTATTACGCGAAAAATGGTCTGGCGAGATCGTGGCATATACACGTTTGAAACACTTTTTGGGGCATGAACTGGCACAGAGTTATAGTGCTCAAGAGTTTGATGTGGTGGGGCATCTATCGCATGTACCCAGTGTGGTCGAAATTGGTCGAACCTGTGTGCATCCGCAATTTCGTTCTGGTAAAGCATTGTCTATTTTGTGGTTGAATCTGGTGCCTAAAATTTTGTGGTCCATGAAAGCCAAATACCTCATGGGTTGTGTCAGTATTCATCTAGATAACAATGCTGCCCGTGTCTATCATACGCATCGGAAAATACAGCAGCTTACGTCTGCGCAAAGCTTAGATATTGCCTCTAAACACCCTTATGAGCCGCAGCATCCAGCTTATAGCTTTACCCAAGATGAGCGTATTCCCAAACTGTTTCAGATGTACTTAAGCATGCAGGCTCGATTATCCAAACAGGCATTTTATGATGAAGCCTTTCAATGTCTGGATTATTTTGTATTGCTTGAGGTGAACCAAATTGCCAAGTCTTTTGTCATGAATAAACGCGTTCAGCGCCGGCCTTAGCAGAAAAAGTGCATAAGATGTATCAAAATTGAGATTTGCAAGGCATTGTGCTCTCATGCACAATAGACTTTACATCTAGATCATTCTTGCCTTTACCGTTATGTGCCAGCTACTTGGAATGAATTGTGCAACGCCTACCGATATTACCTTTTCGTTTAAAGGATTTTCACAACGGGCGGGCATTACTTCCGATCATTCCGATGGGTTCGGGATTGCTTTTTTTGAAGACAAAGCCTGCCGTTTGTTTGTCGATAATCAGTCTGCGGTAGAATCTCCGATTGCCGAGTTGGTGCGTAATTTTCCAATTAAATCACGCAATGTGATTTCTCATATCCGTAAAGCCACTCAGGGTAAGATTACCCTTGAAAATTCGCATCCATTTATGCGTGAGCTGTGGGGGCGACAGTGGATTTTTGCCCATAATGGCGATTTGCATCATTTTAATCCGCGCCTGACTGGCCGTTTTGTTCCGGTTGGCAATACCGACAGTGAACGTGCATTTTGTTATTTGCTGGATCAGTTGGTAGAACGTTTTGGTTATATCGAGCCCAGTATTCATCAGATTTTTACCGCGCTTGAGCAGATTGCGCCTCGAATAGCCGAACATGGAACATTCAATTACTGCTTATCTAATGGTCAGGCTTTGTACAGTTATGCCACAACGAAGTTACACTGGTTAGTCCGTGAACATCCCTTTAAAGCCGCTCGATTGATCGATCTAGATGTCGAAGTGGATTTTAGTCAGGTGACCACTGCCAAAGATCGCGTGGCGGTGATTACCACCGAGCCACTGACTCAAAATGAGGTCTGGATGCCTTACCAACCGGGTGAGATGATTGTGTTTCAAGATGGACGCCCGATTAAGCAAGCTTTAACCCGAGTAGAGCGTTTAGAGCGAGAGGCACTCAACCCTGAACTTAAACGCATTACCCGTGCCGACCAGTATTAAACCCGGTATTTAATAGAAAGACGTTGCAAAATTGAGATCATTCATTTTGGGTCGAAAACGTTCTGTTTTTGAATAGAAACTTTGATTTTCAGGTCGGACAAAGGCAAAATATCGGCAGACTTTATTCAAGGTATGCATGATGCAGGATTCTCCTTTATCACGATGGCTTTCGCCACTTATGGCGTTTTGTTTGAGCTTGGTGATTATTGTTACCCTCGCGCCGGCAGTCGGTATTCAAATTGATCGTCAGCTTGATTTTTGGTTGTTATGGCTCGGTAGCATGGTGATTTTGGCGTTGCCTGTGTGTTATTTGGAAATTGCACTGGCGCGCCGTTCAAAAACCACAGCGCTGAACGCACTTTCACGCCTAACGCGGGATGCCGATGCGTCTTCCAAATGGCGTTTGGTGGGCTGGTTGGCTGTGGTATTCATTGCATTTTTGGCTGGCGGAATTCTTTCTCATGCCAGCGTGCTATTACCACAACAATTCACTTTAGGCGTTGCACCTAATTTGTTGTTGATTGTACTTGCGGTGCTGGCATTTGGCTTATCTTTTGTATCACGCCAGATTTTGCTGCTCATCACTGCAATTGCGTTGATTGCGTCTATCGCGCTTGGTCAGGTTTATGATGCTGCTCAGCTTCAGCCATGGCACTGGACATCACTTGAATTTAAAGAGTGGGGCAATGCCACTGTGCTGGCTCTTGTGGCGAGTGGTTTAGGTATGGGCCTATACTGGCAAACAACAGTAAAACAGGTCGATCAACAGACATCAGCCAGCGCTTCTGTACTGCCGATCTGGTTGGCACAATTGGTGGCTGTGATTGCGTTTGGCTTTGTGTCAATTCAGCAAACGGTTCCGGTACTGACTTGGGTGGTTGCTGCATTGATGGCATCGGCACTGCTCCTACAACTTGCTCGTGAACAGTTAATTGAGCGTCAGGCTGCGCTCGCGTTACAGTGGGCAGTTCCGGTTGTGGCTGTTGTGATCTGGGCAATTCCTGCCATTCAGGCAGAATTTTATATTCTGACCATGCTTTGGGGGCTGCTGTTGTGTTTAATCTACGCGATTTTTGCGGGATGGATTATGAAAATCAGTCACTTGCGTAAATCGATGAATTTTAGTAGTGAGCTATTTTATAATCTTTGGCGGATTGCTGTCCGTATTGTCTTACCTATAGGCATTGTACTGGCGATGATTTCGGTACTTGGACAACTGTTTACATGAGTAATCTTCAGCAGGTCTGGGTGGCCTATGCCGCACCAGATCAACAGTTTCATCTTGCTGTTGCTTTTAAAGCCGGAATGACAGCGCTAGAGGCCATTGAAAAAAGTGGACTCTTGCTTGCCACACAGCTAGAAATGCCATTGCAAGTGGGTATTTTTGGTATTCGATGTGCGCTTGAACAGCCGCTTAAAGCGGGCGATCGGGTAGAAGTGTATCGAGCTTTAACCATTAATCCAAAGGACATTCGACGCAAACGCGCAGAGAAAAATCCGGTTGGTCGTTTTCAAAAGGGTAATCGCTTTAAGTGATCGCCAGTATATAAAAAACCCCTCAAATGAGGGGTTTCTTTTTTTGAGGAAGCCTTTATAGTGGTGGCGCAGTCAGTATGGCTTCTTTTGAACCTGGTAAGCCCGGTTGAGACTCTGGTAAGGTATCGATACCTTCAATATTGGTGACGATACCAGACTGGTCAAAGTAGATTTTTAGATGCTGACCGCGCGCTGCCGGAATTTTTGCTTTTTTGGCGTAAGTTCCCGGAATATAGTTGTACACGTAATCCCAGCGATATGGATTTAATGGATCTGTAATTGTTGGGCTACCGAGTAAAAACTTTACCTGTTGGTAATTCATGCCCACCTGAACTTTTGATGCTTGAGCTTTGGTTAAAGGGGTTCCTTGAGGAATATCAACCTTATAGACGCCGAGCGTTGAACAACCAGCAAGCAGTGAAGTGACGAATAACGCCAACATAAGTTTTTGCATTTTGCTACACTATCCCGATAAATTATGATGCATTTGATCCAAGGATAGATCATACTGCATCTCATCACGATTGCCTATTCCAACTTGAGATTTGTTGAGAGACCCTTTTTTATGCCGATTTCCAATCAAGATTTACGAAAAGCTGGACTGAAAGTCACCCTTCCTCGAATTAAGATTTTGGAATTACTAGAAAATTCAAAACAACACCATTTGAGTGCAGAAGATATTTATAAAACTTTGCTTGAACAAGGTGAAGATGTTGGTCTGGCAACGGTTTACCGAGTTTTAACACAGTTTGAAGCAGCAGGAATTATTCAGCGCCATCATTTTGAAAACAATCACTCTGTTTTTGAAATCATGCAGGAAGATCACCACGATCACCTTGTTTGCTTAAATTGCAACAAAGTTGTTGAATTTACAAATGATATTATTGAGCAAGAGCAACACTCCGTTGCTGAAAAGCACAATTTTACTTTGACAGGCCACTCATTGAATCTATACGGTTATTGTAACAACCCAGATTGCAAAGACGCACTGCGTAAAAAGTAAGGATTTCACATAAATCCAACAATAAAAAAGGGCAGATAATGCCCTTTTTTTCATTTTAGATCATGACGTTGACCGTCAAAGGTGATTTTTCGATCGACTTCAAGCATTTTTTCTTTTTGATCAATTGCGGTATTGGCTTCTTGAGAAAGTTTGATCTGCAAACGCAGATTGTTGGGTGAGTCGGCATGTTTGAGTGCATCGGCATAACTGATTTGTCCGTGTTCGTGTAATTCAAACAAGGCCTGATCAAAGGTCTGCATCCCCAATTCACCAGAGCGTGCCATCAGTTCCTTAATTTTATAAATCTCACCTTGGCGAATGTAATCCGACATCAAAGGTGAATTGATCATCACTTCAACGGCAGCACGGCGACTTTGACCATCAGGCGTAGCAATCAGCTGCTGAGAGATGACGGCTTTTAAGTTAAGTGATAAGTCCATCAACACCTGCTCACGCCGATCTTGCTCGAAAAAGTGAATGATACGCTCTAAGGTCTGATTGGCGTTGTTGGCATGTAAAGTTGCAAAAACCAAATGCCCGGTTTCGGCAAATGCCAGTGCATAATCCATGACTTCACGTGTGCGAATTTCACCAATCAAAATAACGTCTGGTGCTTGGCGTAACGTATTTTTTAAAGCCACTTCGTAGGAATCGGTATCAATACCGACTTCGCGCTGCGTAACAATACAGCCAGCATGTGCATGTATAAATTCAATCGGATCTTCAATGGTAATAATATGACCGCTTGAGTGTAGATTACGGTGATGAATCATCGACGCAAGCGAAGTGGATTTTCCTGTTCCTGTTGCACCAGAAAACAAAATAATACCGCGTTTAGTCAAGGCCAAGTCCTTGAGAATCGGTGGTAGCTGTAGTTGATCTAGCGTTGGGATTTTGGTTTCGATGCGGCGGATAACCATGCCGGGTAAATCACGCTGCTGAAAGGCACTTACACGAAAGCGCTCAGTACGTTCGCGGTTTAAAATGGCGAAATTACATTCATGTGTTGCCATGTACTCATCGCGTTGCTTTTGCGTGGTGATCGAATCAATCAACTGCGCGATCATGTCACCGTCTAATTTGGTTTTGGAAACCGGGGTAATTTTGCCATTAATTTTTAATGATGGCTCAACACCAGCCGTAATGAACATATCGGAGGCTTTGTGGGTTGCCATTAAATTGAGTAAATCATTAAAGTCCATGCGGTGCTTCCTGATGGCTTTGTGTTGTTGTTTTATAAGGATTCTGGTGATTTTGCCACAGCGCGTGCTGTTGGTAAGTTAATGATGCCTTTGGCGACCAGTTGTTTAAGACTTTGATCGAGCGTGGTCATGCCATGGCTTGCACCCGTTTGAATCGAAGAATACATTTGCGCGACTTTTCCTTCACGGATCAAATTACGAATGGCCGGAATACCAATCATAATTTCATGTGCTGCCACACGGCCGCCACCTTCTTTTTTTAACAAGGTTTGCGAAATAACCGCCTGAAGGGATTCGGACAGCATGGTACGAACCATATCTTTTTCCTCTGCGGGAAATACATCGATAATTCGATCAATGGTTTTGGCTGCCGAGGTCGTGTGTAGCGTACCAAACACCAAATGTCCGGTTTCTGCGGCAGTCAATGCTAAGCGTATGGTTTCCAGATCACGCATTTCACCCACCAGAATGATATCGGGATCTTCACGCAGTGCTGAGCGAAGTGCCTCATTAAAACCAAGTGTATCGCGGTGCACTTCACGCTGGTTGATCAGGCATTTTTTGGGTTCGTGTACAAACTCGATCGGATCTTCAACCGTTAAAATATGATCATAGCGATGATGATTAATATAATCGAGCATGGCGGCAAGAGTGGTCGACTTCCCCGAGCCTGTTGGGCCGGTCACTAACACCAAGCCGCGCGGATAGTCACAGATGTCTCTGAAAATTTTTCCGAGTCCGAGTTCTTCAAGCGTCAATACCTGTGAGGGAATGGTTCGAAAAACGGCACCTGCACCACGGTTCTGATTAAACACATTGACACGAAAACGGGCCAGATTTGGCACCTCAAAGGAAAAGTCGGTTTCGAGCTTTTCTTCGTAATCGCGGCGCTGTTTGTCATTCATAATATCGTAAACCAGTCGGTATACTTCGGAATGTTCAAGTGCGGGGAGGTTAATGCGTCGAACTTCACCATCGACGCGAATCATGGGTGCCAAACCTGCAGACAAATGTAAATCAGATGCTCTGTTTTGGACTGAAAATGCCAGCAGTTCGGTTATATCCATATTTCCCCCAAAAAATCGTTAAAATCTTTCATTATTTTGTAGAATATTAAGTGCTTTTCCCAAAGCTTAACAACATTCAAGGCCGAGGTTAAGTAAAAAATATGTTTGAAATGAGAACCCTGTCAATGAATCCGTTTAAAGATGCGCGAAATCACGTTATTGATCAAATCCAGTCGGCTTGTGCGCGAGTACAGCGTGATCCGGCAACGGTCGAATTACTGGCAGTATCAAAAACACATCCAAGTTCGGCGATACGCGATATGTACGAGCTTGGTCAGCGTTGTTTTGGTGAAAACTATTTACAAGAGGCGCTCGATAAAATTCAGGCACTCAAAGACTTAAATATCGAGTGGCATTTTATTGGCCATGTTCAGCGCAATAAAACCAAATCGCTTGCGGAACATTTTGATTGGGTGCACGGGGTCGATCGTTTGATTATTGCCGAGCGCCTGTCATCGCAGCGCGCCGAGCATGCGGCTGATTTAAATATCTGTCTTCAGGTCAATATTGATCACCAGCAAACAAAAGATGGCTGCCCACCTGAGGACGTCGCGGAACTAGTGCAAACTATTAGCCGCTTACCCAAGCTGAAGTTACGCGGAATTATGGTCATTCCTGCACCAGAGCATGCAGAGGCTTTTGAGGCAGCCAAAACGCTTTTTGATGCTGTCAAAGCCCAGCATGCACATCCTGAACAGTGGGACACCTTGAGCATGGGCATGTCGGCAGATTTGAATGCTGCCATTGCAGCAGGCTCGACCATTGTACGCATTGGTACGGCTTTATTTGGTGCACGTGACTATAGTCAAGGCGTATAAATCTGCAAACTTGATATATGAAATATTTGTGATCATTGAGATTTTTTAATTCAGATTTAATGGTTGGCTCGTATACCACTAACACTGGTTTTCACGAGACATTTCATGGATCTTTTGCATGTTTTTATTTTAGCGGTGATACAGGGGCTGGCGGAGTTATTGCCAGTTTCTAGCTCTGCCCATGTGATCTTGGCAGAAAAGCTGATGGGTTTCGACCCTTCGGCGCCAAATATGACTTTTTTGCTGGTGATGCTCCACACAGGCACCATGTTTGCGGTCATTGTGTATTTTTGGCACTCATGGAAAAAAACCTACTTTTCTGATTGGGCGTCATTTAAGCAGCGCGCTTGGTATGTGTTACTGGCGACTGCCATGACGGGTGTGTTGGGACTTTTGTTGCAATCACTGATTAAACACGTATTTTTTGGTGGAGCGAGTAGCTTTGAAATAGAGCATTTATTCAGCAACGCCAAATTAATGGCTGCTGCACTTGCTGCGGCAGGTGTGTTGATTATTTTATCTTCTCGTTTGGATCGTGGTCAGCAAGGTGATGTGCGTTTGCCAAGTGCCATCATCATCGGTGCGGTACAGGCGTTGTGTCTGCCTTTTCGTGGTTTTTCTCGCTCGGGTGCCACCATTTCCACAGGTTTGTTTTTGGGAATTTCCCGTCAGAAAGCAGAAGAGTTTAGTTTTGCTCTGGCGGTAGTTTTAACCCCAGCGGTAATTGCCAAAGAGCTGTTACGCTTGTTGCATGCCCAACACACCACCACTGGTACAGCACATCTGGCCTTAAGTAGCTTATTTTTGCCGAGCTTGTTTGGAATGGTTTTTAGCTTTCTAACGGGGTTGTTGGCACTGAAGTGGCTTTCGGCGTGGCTGGAGCATGGTCGCTGGTATTTATTTGGAATCTATTGCCTGGCCTTTTCAAGTGTGGTGTTGGCATTGGCCTAGATGTGTGCTTTTACAAAATACGTTGGAGAGCATAGGTTCTCCAACGTATTTTATTTCTATATGTATTTGTTCAATTGAACGTTGAATACATAATTTAAGGCTCAACACGTTCGATAGCAGGTTCAATCGATAACAGTTCGATTTCACCAAATACCGTGGCGAAAGGAACGTCTTTGGCATCGAGTCCAGTGCCGATTCGAACAAACTGATCGATAGGCCCCATGCGTGTGGCATCGAATAATACCCATTGATTTTCAAGATACACTTCAAAGATGGCATGGAAGTCGGGATCTGCATTGTAGAACGGCATGTAACCCACCACAAAGCGCGCAGGAATATTTAAGGCACGGCAAATCGCAATACCTAAGTGAGCAAAATCACGACATACACCTGCACGATTGACCAATATATCGCGCGCTGTGGTGGTACTGTCGGAAGATCCAGCTTGATACACAATATTGTCATGAATCCAGTCACAGATGGCTTGCACTCGTGCATAACCTTTGGGAAATTCACCAAAAGTATTTTGTACCATAGTGCCAATCAAATCTGATTCGCAAAAGCGGCTTGAACCCAGATAAAACAGCGTATAAGACGGCAATTCATGAATTTCACATTCGCGTAATGCGGTATTACGCTCAGGGATATGCGTATCTACGTCGGCATGATAAGAAACACGCAGTTCACCTTCTGGTGCATGTAACCGAATCAGGCGATTTAATCCGCCGTCGCGCTCATATTGCTCGAAATCGAGCTGAGGTTGAAACTCAAATGACTCCTGCTTACAGGTTTGCCATGGATGATTGGCTGCTTCAAACTGAAAAATAAATTCGGTCGCTTGAATCACCCGGTAATGGAGATGACAGTCAATTTTAAAGCTAGGCATATTAAAGAACTCAAAGAAAAAATAAGATTTAATTCTTCTTCATCTAAAAAATTGATCTTTATTGTTGTCAGAAGAGATCATTTTTTGTTTTGAATCTGAATGAAAATCAAAGCTATCAGTTCTGATGAGTTTTTCAATTGTTGCTCCACCCAAAATGCGTTGTACAAAGGTAAAGCGTGTTTAGCCCACCACCTGAATTCGACTTGAACCTGAACCCAGTGGTTGTACCTGAATCTGGACTGGAATTCGTTCGTGCATATCCTGAATATGAGAGATTAGTACCACCTTACGACCCTGACTTTGCAACTGATCGAGTGCATTCATCACCATATGCAATGAAGATGCGTCGAGCGTGCCAAAGCCTTCATCGATAAACAAGGATTCGATTTTCATCGATCCAGAGGCCATATTGGCAATTGCCAGTGAAATGGCCAGCGCAGTAAGAAAAGATTCACCACCAGAAAGTGAGGCCACAGCACGTATTTCACCGTCCATATCATGATCGACAATGGCCAGACTCAGTGAGTTTTCTAGCCGTTTTAGCGTATAGCGCTGTGAAAGCTGAGTCAGTTGCTGATTGGCATATTCAAGCAGAATATCCAGATTATATTGCTGCGCCAGATCTCGAAATTCTTTACCCTTGGCATCGCCAATCAGGCTTGAGATTTTGTGCCAGCGATGCTCTTGTTGCTGGATCAGTTGAATTTGTGCTGCAAACTGCTGCTGCTTGATCAGATTTTGCTGATGTAACTCGAGTTTTATTTTTAAATCGTCACGCTGATCTGTACATTGCTGTAAAGCCACTTGATTGGTGGCAATCTGCTCAGATAACTGCGTAGCCTCTATCTGAGGCGCTGCCTCAAGATGTACATCGAGCTGATGTTGTAGTGTGTTGAGTGCAGAAATAGCCTCGCTCAAGCCACGATCTGCGTGTTGGATGGCTTGGCGAATCTGCTGTTCTTGAGAAGATGATATCGCCAGTAATGCTAGCAATTGATCTTCTTCAAAAAGAGGCTGCTGTGCCAGCCATGCATTGATTTCAGTGGTGCATTGTGTCAGTGAATCATGTTGTTGCTGTTGCTTGGCCTTTAATTGCTCGAGCGCATTTTTATGCTGTTCAAAACGTTCGCGTGCGAATTCAAAGCTTTGTTTAATCTGTTGATACTGCTGCTGCAATTGCTGGCGCTGCTGATCATGCTGTAGTAACCATTCATTGGCTTTAAGGTCTGTCGAAGCTGTCATGGTGATGATGAGCTGGTTGGCAGCTTCAGTATTTTGTTTACCCATCGTCTCAATGTCTTTTAATTGCTGCGTGCATTCTGTGTGCTGCGCATTGAGCCCGGCGAGATTGGATTTTAATAATAGTAACTGCTGATGTTGTTGCTCTTTATGTTTAACTAAGCGTTCTGTTTGTTCGAGCAACTGGTTCCGTTGTTGTAGTGCATTTAATATAGTTTGTGAAAATGTCACGCCATGCGTGTACCAAGCCGATTTATCCTCGGTAGTTAAGCACGCGACAATATGCTGAACGTGTTGTTGTAACTGATCGATCGTCTCAAGCTGATGGCGGGTGTGCTGAATACGTTGACTCAGCTGATGTTGCTGTTTACTGGCTTGCTGGAGTTGATGTAACTCATGCTCAAGCTGCTGTTGCTCCTGAGAGGCCTTTTGCATTAAAGCATCAAGCTGAGCGTTCGCCTCTTGTTCAGCCAAGCGCAAGTCGAGCTGTATATTGCACGCCAACAAATGCTGCTGTAATTGCTGTTCATGCACATTTTGTTTTTCATGCAGTTGCTGTAAATCGTCTTGCAATTGCTTGAGCTGGGTTTGACTTTGCGTGTACTGCTGCTGCGTTTTTTGCCAAAGGTCGAAACACTGTTGTTCCTGCTCAATGGCTTGCTGTTCTTGTTGTTGCTGGAGTTCATACAACGCTTTGGAGAGCTGGCTTTGATCTTCACGATAAGGATGTTCGGTACTGCCACACACTACACATGCTTCACCGTGTTTTAGCGCTGCGCGTAAATGTTCAATGTTTTCTGCGTGGAGCAAACGTTGCTGTTGCAATATCTGCTGAATTTTTTCGCGCTCTTGCTTTGCCAATACATAGGCTTGTTCGGATGTGTGGGTCGATGCATCTAATTGTTGATTGTGCTGTTTGATTGTCTCAAATTTATGTTTCAGACTGATCATTTCATTATTTAATTCGAAATATCGCTGAATTTTTTGCTGTGTACTGTGTAAATGGTTGCTATGAATCTGCTGTGCTTGTTTGCGTTGTTGTTTACTCTCGATATGCAGATCAATTTGTGCTGGAGTACCAAACTGCGATATTAAAGCATTTAATTCAGCCTCATCATGCTCAAGCTGCGTTTGTGCATCCCGAATGGAACCTAAACTCTGTTCTACTTTTTGGTACTGCGTAATAAATTGGCTCAACTGCTGCATGTGCGCATTTAAGCCTTGGTCTAGTGGGGCGTACTGAGCACTATTTTTTAATTGTTCCATGCTTGCTGTATGTTGTCCATCAAGCGTGTGAATGGTTTGCTCTAATTGCTGCTGTTGCTCAAGCAATGGCTGTTGCTGGCTTGTAATTTGGGTTAAGCGATGTCTGGTTTTGTTATAGTCTTCTTTAATATGCTCGCGTTTTTGCAAATGACCGCGCAAATCGGCAAGCTCTTTTTGATACTTTTGCTCAAAGGCTTGAAACTGATGTAGGCTTTGTTCGACTTGGCTATAGCGCGTTTTTTCTTGCTCGAATTGTGTGCTTAGGGTATTGAACTCGGTGTGCTGAAGTTGAATTTGCGGAATGAGTTGTTGTAGTGTTTTTTGGATCTGCTGCTGCTGAAATACAATGGGACGTATCTCAGAAAATGTTTCTAACTGGCTCAGCAACAGGCGATCTTTCTCAAGGCTTTCTTGTGCTTTAAGTTGTACATCGTAATGTTGTTGTTTTAAGCGGATATCCTGATCAAGTTTATCGCGTTGCTCAAACCATTGCTGTTGTTGTCTGAATTGCGTCTTTGCTTCTTCAAGCCGCACCACCTGTTGCTGAACCGATTCAAATTGCGCTTGTAACTCCGCTACTTCCTCATCTGAGCGTATCTCGATATAGCCCAAATGACTTTCTAAACTTTTACGCCGATTGCTGATTTCTCTGGTTTTTTCAAATGCCAGTTGTCCAATTTTAGCAAAAATCGCCGAGTTGGTCAGGTATTCAAGCAGTTCACCCCGTTCGTTGTCACGTGCTTTTAAAAAAGCCGTCACCTCAGATTGCGCCAGTAATACCGCACGGGTAAATTGCTCAAAACTGAGCTGCGTGATGTGCTGTATGTGTGACTCTACCGCTTTACTTTTGTCTGCAACCACCACGCCATCGGTGAGGCACTTGAGTGAGCGTTGAACATTTTGCAGTTTGCCGGTGGCATTCTCACGGGCACGTTTAATTTCCCAGCGCGCCATATAATGTTTTTGATCCTGCGCGACAAAGCAGAGTTCAGCAAAACCGTGCGCACAGCCGCGGCGTAAAACGGTCAAAGGGGAGTTGGTCAGGAGCTCGGAGCCATCGACATCGGTAAGCTTGCCATCGCTTTCTTTGAGTCGTGGAATTTTGTTAAATAAAGCCAGACACATGGCATCTAAAATGGTGGATTTACCTGCGCCTGTTTTACCCACAATCGCGATCAGCCCTGCACTGGCCAAAGGCTCAGATTCAAAATCAATGAAATGCTCGTCAGACAAAGAGGCCAGATTTTTGAGTCGGATGGATAAAATTTTCATGAGATGGCTTTAATTCTTTTTAAGTTCTTCAAGTTGTTGTTGTGCCTGCGCAACAAGGCTCATAAAGTCTTTTTTAACATCATCATCTGCGCTATAGCCTTTTTTGTCCCAAAGTTGTTCGAACAGTTTTTCAGGCGTTGGCGGTTCGAGATGAACCTGTTGCTCTAAGCGATGGCTTGATCCATCTGTGGCGTATTGTCTGGAAATCCGAACCAATCGGTAACGGTTTGTAGGCAAAGCCTGTTCAAATTGTTGACGAAGATTCGGCTGAGGTGGTGTGCGGCTGAAATATTCGATGTCGACGTATTCGCGCTGATCAATCTCTTCAATTTCGCCATGTGGGAGTGCTGCCAAGCTTGTTAAAACATCTTGCAATTCACCTGTAATTTTATGCAGCTTCACGCTTCTTGGCACCAGCAAGGCATCACATTGAAGATGATTGTCTGAAATTTCTGGCTTAATGGTCACATCCATTACTTGGTGCTTATAGTTGATTTCACTAAACGACAGGGGAATAGGGGAGCCGCTATAGCGAATATGGGTCTGACCCACTTTCTGAGGTTTATGTAAATGCCCCAGTGCGACATAATCGATCGCATCTTCAAAGAGTGCTGTGGAAAGTGCTTCTTCGTTGCCAATGATAATCGGACGTTCTGAATCTGAGGTTTCACCGCCCTGCATATGCGCATGTGACATCAAAATTAAGGCCTGATCATCGGTTTTGCGGCGTTTGGCCTCGGCAATCAGTTGCTGGTGTAAATAACCAATCGCATTTTGACTGTTACTGGTCTGTTCGTTCACGCCCGTAATTTCGGCCGAGCGTAAAAAAGGAAGAGCAATGCACCACGCCACAATCTGTTGTACCTGATCGTAAATCGGTAAAATCAAGCGATCAAGATTCAAGGTTTTATCTTGATTCCAGCGAATCACACCCACCGCTTTGGCATTGTATTTTTCTAATAACGGCTCGACCTGTTCAATGCGATAACCCGAATCGTGATTTCCTGCAATCATTAAGGTTTGCATATGCGGCGCAAGGTTATGCGCATCTGCCAGAAATTGATAAAGCTGCTTTTGGGCCTGTGAACTTGGATTAATCACGTCAAAAATATCACCCGCTATTAATAAGGCATGAGGTTGTTTGACCTTGATTTGTTCAAGTAACCATGCCAGAAATTGTTCATGCTCGTAGTGGCGGGAGTGATGATAAAAAAACTGCCCCAAATGCCAGTCTGAAGTATGAAAAAAACGCACGGTCATTGCTGATGAACTACCTGTTTTTGAATAGCAGATAAGGTAGCATAAATCACAATCCAATTCAGATGCTACTCAAGTGAAAAGCTGATTTGGTTTTTACTTAAAACAGAACAAGAGATTCATAATGACCATTCATCAATATGATTTAAAAATTCGTTGGATTGGAAACACAGGTGAAGGTACTCAAACCTATCAATCCTATCAACGTGATTTTGTCGTTGAAAGCAAAAATAAGCCCGCAATTCCTGGCTCGGCAGATCCAGCTTATCGTGGAGAGGCTAGCAGATGGAATCCGGAAGATTTGATGATTGCAGCAGCATCGGCTTGTCATAAATTATGGTATTTGCATCTTTGCGCAGTGAATCATATTTGTGTAGTCGATTATATTGACCATGCATCTGGATTTATGGACGATGCTCATCCTGAAAAACGAGGCCACATCACGCACATTGTTTTAAAACCACAGATTATTTTAAAAGCAGGTGCAAATCTTGATCTGGCACGTCAACTTCATGAGCAGGCGCATCATGAATGTATGATCGCAAACTCGGTGAACTTTCCAATTATGTGTGAAGCTTCTTTTGTATTTAACGCATAGCCTTTAAAATTAAAGCAATAGATTGAAAACTAAAAAATGGTCTTGGATAAAAAAAACAGATCACTAAAAAATAAAGACCGACGATTCGAGTGATGAGAAATCGTCGGTCAAAAACTTTAAATCACGTTTGGCTGCTAACAAAACATATCTAAAGTGGATGTCATAGTGAAAGGTCTCCGATTTATTGCGGATGCCGTGCAATTAAAATCGGTTGCTGCAGACCTTATACCCTTAATAACGAATGACCGACCAAAATGGTTGACAAGAACATGAAAAAAAATTGAAAAAAACATAAAATAAATTTTTATTGTTGATGTTGTGGTGTGCATGACTGCTTTACGCCGTTATTTTATCTGGTTTTTTCTGATCTGTTTACTGACTACCCTCATTGCAGGCGTAGTGGCTGCAATATTACCAATAGGCGTGGGTGGAATAGTAACAGCCGTACCGTATTTGGTGGCTATGATTGTAGTGCTCTATCAGTTTTTAAAACGTGAAAAACGCGCCCCAACGCAGCAAGAACGAAAAAAACTGACTTTGGGTTTCACCTTAATTTTCTGGGGCTATAACTGCGCTGGCGTATTGCTGGGTTTGTATTTGTTTTCACGAAATGACCCAGAAATTATTCAAAACTTTTTACTGTATTTGCAACAACCTCAATTTGTGAGCCTGATTGCGATTATGGTACTGGTTTTGGCGATTCCACTATATCTGATTACGTACTGGTTTTATGGTAAGCAGGCGCAACGTATGGCCGACAAAATGTTTCAGTAACAGGGTTTTAGTGGATCAATCGAGTGCGTTACACTCAAGCTTAAGAAGAGCAATAAGCAACGTGACAGACTATGAACCAAAAACTTCCAACACTTTTAATTACAGGCGCCTCAGGCTTTATCGGTAGCCATCTATTGCCTTATTTGCTGCATTTGAATTATCGCATTTATGCCCTGACGCGACATTTGGCGCAATCCTTTCAACATGAAAATTTACAATGGATTGACGATTTAAACCAGATCGATCAGCCTCTCGATTATGTGGTGAATCTGGCCGGTGAAAATATTGGTCAGCGGCGCTGGACCAAAGCACGTAAGCAAGCTCTGATCGACAGTCGGATCAAGACTACACAACGTGTCTTTGAATGGCTGCTACAGCATCAGCAACAACCAAAGCGGATTGTATCGGCATCTGCCATTGGTTATTACGGCATTGATGAAAGTGAAACTTGGCAACAGGTATGCGACGAACAATCACCACCGCAGTCAATTTTCATGTCTGAACTCTGCCAGCAATGGGAAAAAACTGCGCTGTCGTATACGCAGTTTGATACCAAAATCATGCGCTTGGGCGTGGTATTTGCCAAAAATGGGGGCATTTTGCCACAGATGATGCTGCCAATTAAGCTCAATACAGTGGGTGTGATTGGTTCTGGGCGCCAACCTGTAGTCTGGGTACATATTGAAGACGTGCTGGCGATTATTGAATTTTTACTGCATGTGCAGAGTGAGCAAATTGTGTTTAATGCCGTTGCGCCCGATCACACCACGCAAAAAGCCTTTGTAAAAACCGCCGCTCAGCAAGTAAAACGCCGTCCGTTTCTCCCTGCACCGGCGTGTTTGTTTAAAACTTTACTGGGTGAACAATCACAACTTATTTTAAATGGCCAGTTTGTTGCACCCAAAGCATTATTGGAAGCTGGATATCAGTTTAAATTTCCAGCTTTAGCGCAGGCCCTTCAAGATATTTACCCTTAAACGCTCAGCTCTATTTCGCTGCCCTGAAATAGTCGCTCGGGCGCGTATGGCTTTGGATCGGTGAAAGTGGGTTGATCAAGCATAAGCTGGCGTAACAAACGTGCAGAGGCTGGCCCCATGCACAGCCCATTTCGAAAATGTCCGGTGTTGAGCCAGAGATTTTCGATATTTGGCAGCATGCCGATATAAGGCACCCCGGTCGGCGAGCTAGGGCGCAAGCCCGCCCATCTTTTAATAACTGGAAACTGTGCCAGTTCAGGCACCATGTCCAAACAGGCCTCTAAAATACGTTGCTGTGTGGATGTGTCGGTGTCGGTGCTGTAGCCACAGTCTGCCATGCTCGAACCGCATACCACATGACCATCTTGTCTTGGAATCAAATACATCACCTGATTCATACACATGGTAGGTAACCAGTGCGCAGGCGTTTTAAATAACAGCATTTGGCCTTGTACAGGGCGTACTGGCAAACGAACGCCCAGTTGATCGCTCCAGAGTTGACTCCATGCACCCGTTGCCAGCACAAACTGGTCGGCGTGAAAAACTTGACCTGTAGCACTCTTCACGGCCTGTATGCTGTCTTGGTCAAATATAAATTTTTCAATGGGTTGATCATCAAAAAACGCAACGCGTGGATGCTGTTTTAAATACTGCACAATCGATTGCAATAGACGCGGATTACGAATATTAGACAGCGCTGAAAAATAAATCGCGTGCTGATATTTATTGGCTATCCATGGATTAATCTGTTCAAGTGCATCACGCTCGACATAGTCAGCGCGTTGCATAGGTTGATGAAAATGCTCGGCATAATCGAGCCCGATTTCAAAATCGGATTCATCGAAAATAAGCATGCCAGTATTGTGGATTTCAAAATCAATACCGGTCCGAGGCTGTAGCTTTTCATTCCATGTTTGGTACAGGTCTTTGCCATGCTGGGCAAGGGTATTGACCGCATGTGGATAGCGCCACGGATACATCGGTGACAATATTCCACCACCTGCCCATGAGGCAGCCTGACCGGCGCGCTGCTGATCAAAAATCGAGACCCGACAGCCGTGCTCGACCAGTTCCAAAGCGGTTAATAGGCCACTGATTCCAGCACCAATAATGGCAATATGCATGCTCATGTTCGATTCATTCACACGTGAGTTTAGTTCATCTCTTTAAGTTTTTGGGCTGCAACATCTGCAAAGTAAGTCCAGATTCCATCTGCACCTGCGCGACGACAGCTCATGAGTGATTCAAGAATCACGCTTTCGGATAACCAGCCATTTTGAATCGCACCTGCCAGCATGGCGTATTCACCACTGACCTGATAAATAAAAGTAGGCACGCCAAAGGTATCTTTGACTTCACGTACAATATCTAAATAAGGCATGCCGGGCTTAACAATCACCATGTCGGCGCCTTCTTGCAAATCCAGTGCAATTTCATGTAAAGCTTCGGCACGATTCCCTACATCCATCTGGTAATTGTATTTATTACCGCCTTTTAAGTTACTGGCCGAACCGACCGCATCACGAAACGGCCCATAAAAACTTGAAGCATATTTGGCTGAATACGCCATGATATTGGTATAGATAAAGTTGTTTTGCTCAAGTGCCTGTCGAATTGCCCCGATACGTCCGTCCATCATATCGCTTGGTGCAATTACGTCGGCACCCGCAGCGGCGTGGCTTAACGCTTGCTTGACCAGACATTCTACGGTTTCATCGTTGAGTACATAGCCGGTGTCATCGATAATGCCATCTTGACCGTGTGTGGTATATGGGTCGAGCGCGCCGTCGGTGATGAGCACCATTTCAGGCAGTTCTTTTTTGAGTAAACGACAGGTTTCTTGTACCAGACCGTCGTCACGCCAAGCAGCTTCAGCATTCAGGCTTTTGTCTTCTTGCGGGGTGACCGGAAAAAGAGCCAGCTTAGATACCCCAAGTTCGAGCAGCTGTTCAGCTTTTTTTAGCAACAGATCTGCCGACAAACGATGAATATTGGGCATACTTGGAATTTCTTGGCGCTGATTTTGGCCAGGCAATACAAATACTGGATAAATGAGATGATGAGGTGTCAGATGCGTTTCACTGACCATGGCGCGCAGTTGATCATTTTTACGGATACGACGCATGCGGGTTGCTGGAAAAGCGGGACGATTGAACGTATAAGTCATAACAATCTCAAGGTTCAGTATTAAACTTGTGGGATATTGTAGACCCATCAGCAGGCATTTGTACAAACTGAATTAGTGTTAACGCAGATTTATCGATATTGAGTGTTTTATGAGTGAATCAACAAAACTATGGACAGGGCATATTCATTTAGGTGAAGAAATTGACCTAAATGTAATTTTAAACCAGTTATGTCATGCGTTTAATCATTCGCCTTTCTTCTCGCACAATGCCATGACCATGCGGGTGGTCGATGGGCAAATTGAAGGTTATTTTGAAATGAAGCCCAGCCTGATTGGCAATGTTGCCTTTCAGATTTTGCATGGAGGGGTTGCCGCAACGTTACTCGATAGCATTGGTGGAATTGTCGCGATGGCAGAAGTTTATAAACGTACTGAAGCTGCGGATATGCCAGAGGCCATCAAAAAAGTATCACGTTTAGCCACTGTCGATATGCGTGTCGATTACTTGGCGCCGGGGCGGGGTAAATTTTTTATTGCGCGGGCGGAAACCTTAAGATTTGGCCGCAAAGGCTGCACCATGCGCATGACCATGTTTAACCACGAGCAAACCCCGATCGCTACTGCGATTGCCTCATATGCCTTTTAAATAGTCACCCAAAATCCACAAATCTGGGCCACAATTTTGAAGCGCTTTGCTGCGTGGTCGAGCGTTTGTGGGTTAAAAGCAGTACATCAGGTATCAGATTTATTCAAAAAGACTACAGGTCTGTATTCTCAATACATGCGGTTTTGAACGCTCAAGTTATTTTTTTATTCTCAGCATATGAAAAAAATAAGTAGAATTGCAAAATTTTGAAAATATCAATTGTCATCTTGCGTTTCTTTTAAGGTTCAGTTCAGGTTCTCTTCCTAAACTTAAAATTATCTTAAGAACATCGTGGCAATTTTTACTTGAGCTGATTTAGGAATACCCAATGACTGATTCTCCACAGGCTTCTGCATCCGATCAAAATGGGGATGCTTTAAAGGCGAAACGAAAGAAATTATTAAGTATTTTTGCTTTGGTGGTCATTGTTGCCGCGATTGTGTTTGGCATCTGGTATGTGTTTTTCAATCACACTGTGAATACCGATAATGCCTATGTGGGCGCCGACACTGCACAAATTACTTCCATGGTGACAGGGCAGGTGTCTAAAATTTTGGTCAATGATACCCAGCAAGTGCATAAAGGCGATATTCTGGTCAAAATTGATCCGAGAGATGCCGAAATTGCATTGGCAGAGGCCAAAGCAATGCTGGCCAAAGCACAGCGTACCTATCGTCAAACTGCTGCCAATGGACAATCTCTCAATGCACAGGTTCAGGTGAGTGATGACGGCATTGCCAGCGCACAGGCGCAAGTGTTAAAAGCACAGGCCGATTACAATAACGCCATGGAAGAACTTAAGCGTCGTCAGGTATTGAGCGAATCGGGTGCCATTTCTAAAGAAGAATTAAGCACTGCCCAAACTGCATCGCGCACAGCCAAAGCGGCTCTTGATGTGGCCAAAGCCGCACTGTCGCAATCGCAATCGAATCGTAATGCAGCACAGAGCACATTCGATGCCACACAGGCATTAATTAAAGGCACTTCTGAAGCTTCTGCACCGGATGTACTGAGTGCGCAAACACAGGTTCAAAAAGCACAGCTAGATCTTGATCGTACCGTGATCCGTGCCACAGTCGATGGGGTGATTGCAGGTCGAAGCATTCAGGTGGGACAGCGTGTTGCACCAGGTACTGTGCTGATGAAAGTTGTACCGGTTTCGCAGCTTTATGTCGATGCCAACTTCAAAGAAAGCCAGCTTACTAAAGTACGTGTAGGCCAAGCAGCTACGCTGACCTCCGATCTATATGGCGATGACGTGGTATATCACGGAAAAGTCATTGGTTTTTCAGGCGGTACGGGTTCGGCATTTGCACTCATTCCTGCACAAAATGCCACGGGTAACTGGATTAAAGTGGTACAGCGTTTGCCGGTTCGTATTGCACTTGATCCGAACGAACTCAAACAGCATCCTTTGCGTGTGGGCTTGTCGATGGAAGCCACGATTGATTTGTCTAAGAAGTAAGTTCTCATGACAACCCAGATAAAAACTCCATTTGCTGAACTCAGCGGCGCACGACTTTTTCTGGCCGCCTTCGTGATTGCACTGTCAAACTTTATGGTGGTGCTCGATACCACCATTGCCAACGTTTCGGTGCCACACATTACGGGTAATCTGGCAGTTTCTGCCTCACAAGGCACGTGGGTAGTCACATCCTATTCGGTGGCCGAAGCGATCTGTGTTCCACTGACTGGCTGGTTGGCCAGCCGTTTTGGCACTGTGCGTGTGTTTGTCGCGGGATTGATCGGTTTTACCCTGTTTTCTTTTTTATGTGGCCTGTCGACCAGTCTTGAATTACTGGTGCTGTGCCGAATCGGGCAAGGTTTGTCGGGCGGCCCACTCATGCCGCTGAGTCAAGCTTTACTGATGCGAATTTTCCCGAAAGAACAGCACGCGCAGGCCATGGGCTTATGGGCCATGACCACGGTATTGGGTCCGATTTTAGGTCCGATTTTGGGTGGGGTGATCAGTGACAATCTGTCATGGCACTGGATTTTCTTCATTAATATTCCGGTCGGAATTATTTGTGTCATGGCAACTTTACGGCTGTTACGTGTTGCTGAAACAGACACTATGCAATTGCGAATTGACCGAATCGGATTGTTTTTACTGGTGCTCTGGATTGGCGCGTTACAGTTAATGCTCGATTTGGGGCATGAGCACGACTGGTTTAGTAGCAGTCTCATTGTAAGTTTTGGAGTAATTGCGGTACTCGGCTTTATCTTGTTTTTGATCTGGGAAATGACCGATCAACAGCCTGTTGTGAATTTGAGGGTATTTCGGCACCGAGGTTTTACCGTTTCTGTACTGGCGCTGGCCTTTGGATTTGGTGCATTTTTTGGCAGTATCGTACTCATTCCTCAGTGGTTGCAAATGGATTTGGGGTACACCGCCACATGGGCAGGCTATCTGACTGCCACTATGGGAATTGGTAGTATTACAATGTCGCCAATTGTGGCCAAACTGGCCAGCAAGCATGATCCGCGCGCATTGGCCTGTTTTGGCTTGATCTTGCTGGGTGTTGTGACCTTGATGCGTGCTTTCTGGACATCCGACGCCGACTTTATGGCTTTGGCATGGCCTCAAATCCTGCAAGGTTTTGCGGTGCCTTTTTTCTTTGTACCGCTCTCGAATCTGGCGCTAGCAGCCGTCGAGCCACATGAAATCGCCTCGGCTGCGGGACTCATGAACTTTTTGAGAACCATGGCCGGTGCAATTGGTGCATCGATTGCAGTTACCTTATGGGATGACCACGCCATTGTGTCGCGCAGTGAGTTGGTGTCAAAACTACAGCCGCAAGAGGTACAAAATACCTTAACGCAAAATGGATTTAGCACTGAAACAGCGCTGGGCACCATTTCCAATTTGGTTGATAAAGAATCGATTACATTGGCCACCGATCATGTTTTCTTGGTATTTTCATTGGTGTTTTTGGTGGCTGGTCTGATTATCTGGTTAAGCCCTAAACCAAAGCATATGATGGAAGGTCCACCGCCGCATTAAGTCATTTTTGTTTTGATTAAACGTGGCCGTATTGAGCCACGTTTTTATTGTTTAAGTAAAAAATAATAAAATTCAATGGCATAAAATAATATGCTAGAAAATTGATCGATTGATCAAAAAACATTGTATTTTTTCTCCATATTGGCTTCATAATTGCTGACACAGGACGTTCGATAACAAGTAAAGCATGGAGATTCAATGCAAAAAAAATACACCCTGATTCTTGGCGGGTTTTTAAGTTTAGGATTACTACACGGTTGTAACGATTCTAATGATCAAGAACAAACTCAAAACTACACCATCACCGACAATAACCTCAATAGCTGTAATCAGCTCGCAAGTAATGGCTCAACGGTTGTTGTGGGGAGCGGGCAGGCAGGCGATCCATCAGCGCCCGAGCCAGCATCGGCTTACCGTTTGGGGCTTAAGGCCAAAACATCAGATCAATATATGGTGGTTGCCAATACACCACTTGCGACCAAAGCTGGCTGTGATGTTTTAAAAGCCGGTGGGAGTGCAGTGGATGCTGCGATTGCTGTACAGGCAGTACTGGGCTTGGTCGAGCCGCAATCAAGTACCATTGCCGGTAGTGCATTTATGATGTATTACGATGCAAAAACCCAGAAAGTCACGGCATATGATGGTCGTGAAACGGCACCTGCGGCTGCCAATGAATATTATCTGGTTCGACAAAATATTGACGATGCAAGCTCACCAGCACCTGTACCTAGCGCACGACGCAGTGGACGTTCAATTGGGGTGCCTGGCGTGATGCGCATGCTGGAAATGGCACACAATGAGCATGGCAAACTTAAATGGAATCAGTTATTTGACAATTCGGTACAACTGGCTGAAGGCGGCTTTAAAGTACCGGGACGTCTAGCGGCAGCCATTCAAAGCAATGCAGCATCGTTAGCTCTCGATGCCAATGCAGTCAAAACCTATTTTCACCCAGATGGAACGGCCTACGCTGTGGGTGAAACCATGACCAATCAGGACTATGCCAGAACCATCCGTACGATTGCGGCCAATGGTGCACAGGCGATGTATTCAGGCCCGATTGCACAGGCAATTGTAAATAAAGCCCAGCAAAGCGTAGGCGATGATGCAGCCAAAACTCCGATTACGCCAAGCTTGATGACACTCAATGATTTGTCGAACTATCAGGCTAAAAAGCGTGATGCGATCTGTTTTACGTATCGTAGCCAGTATCATGTATGTACCATGCCACCGCCGTCGTCAGGAGGGATTGCAGTGGCTCAGACGCTGGGAATTTTAGAGAATTTTGATCTTGCATCATATGCGCCGACACAGCCTGAAAACGAAGGCGGTGTACCAAGTGTCATGGGCGTACATTTAGTGTCTGAGGCTGAGCGTCTGGCGTATGCCGATCGGGATAAGTATGTAGCAGATACCGATTTTGTGGCTTTACCAGCACAAGGTATTAGCAGCATGATTGATAAAGCTTACCTGAAAAAACGCGCTGGATTGATTAACACTGAAAAATCGATGGGCGTTGCTACTGCCGGTGATTTTAATAGTAGTGCCGCAATTGATAAAACAGTGGAGCGTGGCACCACCCAATTTACCATTGTAGATGCCTATGGAAACGTGGTTTCCATGACCTCTACAGTTGAATCGAGTATGGGTTCGTTCCATATGGTCGATGGATTTTTACTTACTAACCAGCTAACCGATTTTAGCGCACAACCGATGGACAGTTCTGGCAATTTGGTTGCCAATCGTGTTCAGCCAAACAAGCGCCCAAGAAGTACCATGGCACCGACACTTGTATTTAAAGGAACTGCGCCGGGCGACTTTTATATGGCTACAGGTTCACCGGGCGGTGGAACGATTATTCAATATGTGGTGAAAACCTTGGTGGGTGCGCTAGATTGGAAACTCGATGCACAGCAAGCGACCTCATTGGTAAATTTTGGCGCAACCAATAGTGCTACCACCAATGTTGACAGCTCTAATACATCGCTAGATTTAAAAGCGCTTGTGGCAGGGCTGGAAGCCAAAGGCCATAAAATCAATTCCGCTGCGCAAAGTAGTGGTGTTGCTACCATTATGCGTATTGCTATGCAGAACCAAAAAGCGAAGTACGTTGGTGGTGTAGATCCGCGCCGTGAAGGTATCGTTTTGGGCAATGGTGCGTTGTAATCAAAAGCCTTTTTTAACTGTAAAAAAAGCTGCAATTCGTTGCAGCTTTTTGAATTAAATTAACTCAGATTTTGCGCGTTTCAGTGCCTGATTCCACTCAAACAATCGTGATTCACGTTGATCTTGCTGCATGGCAGGCTCAAAGGTACGATCAAGCTGCCAAGAGGCAGAGATTTCATCCAGATTTGAAAACACACCCGCTTTCAAACCCGCCATGGCAGCAGCGCCCCATGCGGTCGATTCAAGCATTTTGGGACGAAGTACGGGTACATTTAAAATATCGGCCTGAAACTGCATCAGCATATCGTTCTGACTGGCGCCACCATCGACGCGTAATTCTTTAAGCGGTTGAGACAAATCAGATTGCATGGCACACAGCACATCCGAAACCTGAAAGGCAATCGCTTCAAGTGCAGCGCGTGCAATATGCGCTTTTGTGGTTCCGCGTGACATTCCACATAGTAGTGCTCGGGCTTCGCTGTCCCAGTGAGGGGCACCAAGTCCGGTAAATGCAGGCACCAAAATCACGCCGTCACTACTTTTGGCTTGCTGCGCCAATTGTTCGACCTGCGCACTGTTTTGAATAATTCCAAGTCCATCCCGCAGCCATTGTACAATTGCCCCAGCCATAAATACGCTGCCCTCAAGAGCATAGCGGGTTTGATTTTGGCATTGCCACGCCAAGGTAGTCAGGAGCTGGTTTTGGCTTAATTTGAGGTGGTCGCCCGTATTGAACAGCATAAAACAACCAGTGCCATAGGTATTTTTGGCTGCCCCTGCATCGAAGCACGACTGACCAAACAACGCAGCTTGCTGGTCGCCTAAAATACCGGTAATGGGAATGGTACTGCCGAGTAAGCCAGGTGCCGTGTCTGCAACGTAGGCATCTGATGAAATAATCGTGGGCAGCATTTGATGGGGGATATTAAACTGAGCCAGAAGTTGTTCGTCCCATGTTTGTGTTGAAAGATTCATGAGCATGGTACGAGAAGCATTACTGGCTTCAATAATATGCTCGGCACCTTGGGTTAGATTCCATACCAGCCAACTGTCGATGGTGCCAAACGCCACATGGCCTTGTTCGGCCAGAGCACGAAGTCCGTCAATATGTTCGAGTAACCACACCAGTTTGCCTGCACTAAAATACGGATCGATGCGTAGCCCAGTTTTTTGCTGTACGGTATCCAGCATTTGCTGTTCGATTAAATGATTGCACCACGATGCAGCACGCCGATCTTGCCAGACAATCGCTGGCGCCAACGCTTTGCCTGTGCGTTTATCCCAAACCACAGTAGTTTCGCGCTGATTGGTTAGCCCTAAAGCTTTAATATCTTTGGCCAGAAGATGAGCGGAAGCCAACGCTTGTTGGATGACAGCAATCTGACTAGACCAGATCTCATTGGCATCTTGCTCCACCCAGCCAGAATGCGGTGTTTTAATACGGGTTTCGCGCTGAGCAGTGGCATGGATATGACCTTTTTCGTCAAAAATAATGGCGCGGCTAGAGGTGGTTCCTTGGTCGAGTGCAAGCAAGTAGCTCATATTTTTATAGTGATGGTCTTGAAAAATAAAATAGTAGCTCAATTATCAGGTTAAATACATGACTGCTGTTTAGTTGGTTATAAATTGCATAGCAATTTTTCAGGGTTGTGCTATAGTGTAAAACTCATCTGGGGATGTTATTGGCTTCGACGCTGGTGATGAAGCTCATAGATGCATGCCGAGAGCGCATTTTCTCTCGTAAATAAAATTTGCATTTTTATAGTCGCAAACGACGAAACTTACGCTCTAGCTGCCTAAGGGCAGCTTGTCCGCTTCCTAGAATACTTGTGGTTTAGGAACCCGACCGAAGCGCACGCACACAAGTCCGTATAGAGCCAAGCCTCGGGGCTTTATACCAAACTTAGAGGATCGCGCCTTGTACCCTGTTCGTCGGGTCGCTTGGTGTTAAATCAATAGACGATATCTAAGCATGTAGTATTCTCGAGTGTAGTGCTGGCGGACGCGGGTTCAACTCCCGCCATCTCCACCAAAATTCGAAAAAGCCCCGAATTCATCATTTGGGGCTTTTTTTATTTTGTTTTAATGTTTTTAAAAATCGGATAACTCATTCAATTTTTAGTGAAAAAATTCAGCCACAAACGCCGCTGCAATAAAAGTTCCAAAATTTGCGCATAAAGAAACGACCACGATACGCCAGCCCAGTTTTCTAAAAGCAGGAATATCTTTTGCAATTGAAAGGCCTGCAAATGCCAGCATAGGGGTAATTACAGATAATATATGAATCTCACCCACAATTCCTGTAACTGTTTCATGCCAAGGAAACCATGGAGAAGCCATATACATCGCGATAATCGATACATAGCAAACCGTTGGAACTTTCTTGCCAGTAAGATGGTAGATCAGATCTCCCAATATTGAGATTAAAACTAAAATAACACCCGCAATGATCACGGTAGCGCTAAATTTTCCAGTTAAAATGGTATTTGCTGTTGTCGCTAATGAAATAAGTGCAATCCAAGTGAAGGCTTTTTCAGCTAAACTTAACTTGGTTTTTTCCTCTTCAGATTCTTTTACGGTGCTATAAAGAAACTCATTGTCATGCTGTTCTACTTGATTTCTTTTAGAAAAACGCCCTAAAACTGGTTCGAGTATCTTATAAGCATAAATGGCCAACGGGAGTGAAATAAATAAAGTAAAGTAGGTGCCAAGTGTTGTGGTTAATAGATTAGACGCGGCAGCCAAAGCCATCACTTGTTCAGCCGTGGCCGGATCGACTTGAGCAGAAATAGCACCCGCTGCTGCAGCCATCATACTACCAGAGCCAATACCTGAGGCCATAGCTAAAGATAATGGATGAAAAACATTCAAGCTCGCGATAAAACCGGCAACGATAGCAATAAATAAAGCACCAATTAATGTTCCCGTTATGTATTCAGCTAAAACACCACGGCCTTCGGCAGAATTTAATCCATATTTTTCGGTAATGATGGCTAGACTAGGTTCGCGTCCGACAGAAAATGTTGCACCAATTGATTCGCGTTTGATACCTAGTAACAAGGCAATTGGCATTGCAAATAAAATGGTACCGACAAAATGCCCGAGCTCTTGAAACAATAATGCCCAACCCGATTGAATAATCAGTGGAATCGATGAGCCTACAATCAGCCCTTGTTTGGCGATAAAAACAAGCAGTGCAGGGTAAAGAATATGTGCACTTTTAATCTGTAAAGGCTTATCTATTTTAAGTGGCATCCATTGTTTTTGACTCAGTAAGCCAAATGTACAACCTAAAATCAGAGCCCATACCATCGGAAGTAAGGCAATTTTTCCGGAGCCTAAAGGGATATTAATTGTACCAATAGATTCGGCAATACAAATGATGAGAAATGCAGATAATATTATATATCCGTATCCATAATTTATATTTCTTGCGTTGGTTTTCATATTAAAAACATTATCTCGCATTTTACTTCTTCCTTTTAGTGGGCATAATTTATTTATTAATAAAATTGCAAAATATATGCCATGATTTCCTGTTTTTATAATACGCAATATGTATACAATGCTCAAATGATGTGCATCAAAATAAAAACACTAAATTTCATGTTTAATTATTTATTTTTCAATAACTTGTTATGAATTTTTGGATGGATGGTTGAGCGCTAAAAACATAAAATTTTGTTGCTTAAATTAGAACATAAGCTTTTCAAAATATTTTTTAAAATTAAAATAAATTTGCATAATAAAAGTGCATTTTAAATTTACTGATGGAAATAAAAAATCTCTTATAGAGGCTATAAGAGATTTTTTAAATATTTATTTTGATGATTATTTTGATAAGGTGGTTTCAACCAAACCGATCCAAAATTTTATACCCGTTTCAATGACATTGTCATTAAAATCATAATAAGCATTATGCAGTGGTTTGGATGGTTCTACTCCATCGACGCCTAGCCAAAAATATGCACCAGAACATTTTTCTAAAAAATATGAAAAATCTTCTGATGCCATAGAAGGTTTGATATTCCAGTGAACTTTAGAATCTCCAAATAGTTTTTGGGCGACATCGCGAATGGTGATGGCTGCATCTGTATGATTCATTGTCACTGGATAAGCGGAAAAAAATTGGATACTTCCTTTTACGCCGTGTACAGGAGGGAGCGCCTCAACCTGATCTTGAAGGAGTTGTTTGACCTGCTGACGAACTTGAGGGTCTAAACAACGAAAGGTACCTTTGATCGTGACATATTCAGGGATGATATTGATTGCTTCACCTCCCTGAATTTGAGTGATACTGAGTACAGCAGAATCTTGAGCAGCCAATCGTCTAGAGCTAATGGTCTGAATCGACAGAATGAGCTGGGCAGCTGCCACAATTGGATCAAACCCTAATTCCGGCATAGCAGCATGACAGCTTTTACCTTCAAGCTGGATTTCAAAGGTATCCATAGATGCCATCATTGCGCCAGGATTGACGGCAATATGGCCAGCAGGAAGTCCTGGCCAGTTATGTAAACCATAAATAGCAGACATTGGAAACTGATCTAACAAACCTTCTTCAAGCATTTTGGTTGCACCGCCTAAACCTTCTTCAGCAGGCTGAAATACGAAATGCACTTTTCCATGAAAATTTCGCTGTTCACTTAGGTATTTGGCCGCCCCTAAAAGTATTGCAGTATGTCCATCATGACCACAGGCATGCATGGTACCGTGATGACATGACTTATGCGGAATATCTGCCAGCTCGGTAAAGGGTAGGGCATCCATATCGGCACGAAGTCCAATTACTGGGCCAGAGCCATTTTCTAAAGTTGCCACCACACCTGTGCCAGCAATGCCTTCTAGCACATCCAAGCCAAACGAGCGTAACAAATCAGCGATACGTTTTGAGGTTTGAATTTCCTGAAATCCGATTTCAGGGAAGCGATGGAATTGTTGACGCCAAGTAATGACTTCATCAATAAAGACTTTAGAAATGTTCATAGCTTATCCCTCTCCAGCACCATAATTAAAACTAAAAGTGGGGGAATCAGATGTTTCGACCCAAACACTTTTTACTTCACTATACTCTCGAAGTACATCAATTCCTGAAGATCGGCCATAACCGCTGTCACCGTAACCCCCAAATGGTGAACTGACATGAATGGTTTTATAGCCATTAATCCAGAATGTACCCGCATTGATTTGCGCTGCTACACGATGTGCGCGTGCCACATTATTGGTCCAGACTGCACCTGCCAAACCGAAACGACTGTCATTGGCAATGCGGATAGCATCTTCTTCATCTTTAAATGGAATAGCAATGACCACTGGACCAAAGATTTCTTCACGCGCGACATACATGGCATTATGGCCTTTAAGCACCGTTGGGTTGATATAGAAGCCATCTGTCTTAGGCACTGAAATCACATCGCCCACTACTTCTGCACCTTCTTGTGCTGCCTTTTCTAGCATATTACAAACATGGGTATATTGTTTGATATTGTTGATTGGGCCCACTTCTGTATCTTTACTTTCAGGATGACCAACACGAATTTTTTGAGCTGCCTTAGCAACATCAGATACAAATTTTTCGTAAATACTTTCTTGGACCAAAAGACGTGACCCAGATACACAGCTCTGACCTGCGCCACCAAAAATTGCGGAAATTGCACCTTTGACGGCATGATCCCAATGTGTATCTTCAAAGACAATATTGGCAGATTTTCCACCTAACTCTAAGACACATGGTAAACAACGTTTTGCTGCTGCCATCGCAATATGACTACCCGTTGCAGGTGAACCGACAAAACAAATTTTTCGAATATCTGCTTTGGCAATCAGTTCTTGGCCAATTGTGTGGCCATAACCCAAAATAACATTGACCAGACCTTTAGGTGCACCTGCACGCTCAATTAAAATGCCGACAACCAGCGAACTAATCGGGGTTAATTCGGATGGTTTTAAAATGACGGCATTGCCTGCAGCAAGGGCAGGAGCAACCTGCCAGCCACACGTATTCATGGGGGCATTCCACGGGGTAATCTGCATGATGGTACCCATGGCTTCATAACGCACATAGTTCAAATGGCTGGTCGGTACCGGAATAACTTCACCATGAAATTTATCAACCCAACCTGCATAGTATTCAAACATTTCTGCCACACGAACCACATCACCGCGTGCGTCGTTGTAAGGTTTATTTGAGGTGACACATTCAATGTGTGTTAAACCGTCAATTTCTTTTCTAATCTCGGCACCTATCATGTACATGATTCGACCACGGTCTTTAGCAGTCAGTTTCCACCATTGTTTTTGTGCCTGTTTTGCCGCATCACTTGCTAAGGCAACAATCGACGCATCTGCATCTGGATAGCTAAACGTAACCTGATTGTCATGTGCTGAATGCATTTCAATGAGTTCGCCTTTTCCAATGACGAGTTCACCATTAATCCAGCTTCCGAGTTGTTCTGTACCTAAGTAAGACTTGATAATATTTTTTAATTCTTGAAACATGATGTTCTTTGTCCTTATCCAAAAATTTCGAGATCGGTATGTTTTACAATCGCTGTAAAATCATCTGTGTCGGAGAGCTGTGGCTTACTGCCTTCACGCCACAAAGCCACGATTTTTTTAGATACAGGTAAGTCGAGTTCAAGCGCATCAGCCATATCTTGGGCCAGTCCTACATCTTTGCGCATGAGCCCCATACTAAATCCAGAGTTGTAGGCTTTATTGAGTACCCACTGTGGAAACATGGCTTGGCTTGCTGCGCTTCGGCCTGAACCTGCATTAATGCCCGCTAACAGTTTTTCTGGGTCTATTCCGCAATGAACAGCAAGGCTCATGGCCTCTGCGGTGGTAATTAAATGTGCTGCTGCCAAAAGATTATTGGCAATTTTGGTAATATTTCCTGCGCCAACTCCACCTACATGCACTTGTGTTGTACTCATTGCTTCCAGCACAGGTTTGATTTTATGCATGACGTCATCTTCTGCACCAATTACCATACTCATCGTGCCAGTTGCAGCACCTTTTGGTCCACCAGATACAGGTGTGTCAGCAAAATACATTTGTTTTTCTGCAAGCGCTGCGGCAACTTTGCGACTCGTTTCTGGTGTCGAGGTGGTTGTATCGACGATAATTAAGCCAGCGTGACCCCGTGTTAGTACACCGTTTTCACCGAAAATAACTGCTTCAACATGTTCAGCTTTGGGTAATGAAATAATTAGAATCTCAATATGATCCAGAAGTTCTTTTAAATTTTTTACTGGCTGTACACCATGCTTTTGCGCTTCGATAATTGCTTGTGTTGATAAGTCAAATCCGTAAACCTCAAAATCTTTTGAAACGAGTGTGGCGGCCATACCCGCTCCCATATTACCTAACCCTAATACACCTACTTTCATATTTGATACTCGTAACGCTCAATGCGCTAAAGATGGTTTAAATCAAGATCTGTGCAAAGCCAAAGCGTATTTAGAAGCGTTTGAGATGTTGACCAAGTCATGATTGGTTTGGTCTGTTTAAGCTTTTATAACGGTCAAATATGCTTTACAAGATTTATGAATACGAGTATAGATATCAGACAAATTGGTTATCAATAACAACGATTCTTAAAGTTTGTTGCTTTTAGCGCAACACACAAGTTAGGTTAAAAGAATGAGCTATGTGCACGAAAACCGTATTAAATTTTTCTTTGAAGCGGTGAATAAAGGGAGTGTCCGTGCTGCTGCGGATGCGCTGGATGTTGCACCTTCTGCGGTGAGTCGACAGATCAGCCAACTTGAGCAAGAACTTGCGGTGACATTAATTGAACGACATCGACGTGGGATAAAAGCCACTGAAGCTGGCGAAGAAGTTCTCAAATATTACAAAGCCTACTTAATTCAGCAGGAATTGCTATTAGAAAATCTTCAATCTTTACAGGGATTGCAAAAGGGACACATCTTTATTGCAATGGGTGAAGGATATATTGACGATGTTGCGGGCTTACTCAGTGAGTTTTCTTCACAATTTCCCGAGATTAAGTTGCATTTATCGATTTGTAGCAGTAACGAGGTGATTCGAAAAGTAACGGAAGATGAGGCACATCTAGGATTGGTGTTTAATCCGGCAAGAGATCCCAAAATTCGTAGTCACTTAGCAATGGATCATCCGTTGTCTATTATTCTTCATAAAGAGCATCCGCTTGCACAAATAAGTCCAATTGAATTGAGTCAACTGAATCAATATCGACTTGCCTTAACGGATGTTTCACACGGAATTCGACAAATTATTTCTCAGGTGGAAAATCTCACAGGGGTCGTGTTAACCCCAACTTTGGAGTGCAACAATCTATCTACTTTAAAAGCATATGCGATAAATGGCGGAATTACCCTTTTACCGAAATTCACCATTGAACATCATGCACATTTATATCCTGATCTCATCGCACTTCCATTGCACCATCCGACATTTGCGCAAACAAAATCGCATATTATTACTCGATTAGGCAGGCAATTGGGCAACGCTTCTAATACGCTGTTGCACATGTTAGTTTATGAAATGAAAAAGCGTGATCACGATTAAACTACTCGAACTTCAAAAGCTTTAAGGCAAACTTACAGAAGATCTGCGATACGCTTGATCTCCTCCATCACCGCTTTACAGGCAGGTGTAAGATAACCATGCTTTGAAACCGATAGCGAAATATAACGTTTCAACTCAGGATTTACGATTTTTGCGGCGTTCACTGCCGTATATTGAGATGCCTTGATTAATGCTTGAGGGCCCAACAAGCTATATAGTCCATTTTCAGCAACCAGATGTGTCTGCAGGCTAATTGAATCTGCTTCAAATACAATATTTAGATTTAGCCCGTGTTCATAAGCCATATGATCAAGAAAATTACGCCAGTTACTTGGCCGGCAAAAGGTAACCAGAGGAAGGTGCTCAATGGCTTTAAACTCGATCTCTTTGGCTTGGGTGAGAGGGTCATTTGCGCAACTGACCAGATAGGTATCCGCTTCGGCCAGATAAATATCACCATGTTTAGGGGTTGGACTAAACCGATACAGTAAAGCGAGATCGACATTACCTTCTTCAAGCCATTTTTCCAAATGTACGCCTTGCCCCTCGCGAACCGATAACTTAATAAGCGGATATTTTTGCTGAAGTACTTTATAGAGCGTGGTGAGTAATGGGTGCGCGGTAGAGGGTAAGCTGGCAATCCTGACTGTGCCAACAGGCGTATCGGTTGAGTGTAAAATCTCATTATTAAACTGGTCGGTTACATTGATCCATGCATAAATTTTGGGCAATAAATGCTGACCTAAATCGGTCAGTTCGACACCTCGGCCTGTCCGGTTAAATAGCCGGCCTCCACATACGGCTTCAAGTTCATTGATTTGTCGGCTGATTTGCGGCTGATTGGTATTTTGTAGCGTTGCGACTTTACTTAAGCTTCCTAATTCAACTGCATCTAAAAAGGTTTTCCATAACGCGTAATTCATCGATCAATCCTGAATCGTTTTAAAAAAAGGTATACAAAAACAGTATAACTGAAATGCAAGAAATGGTAATTCCTCTATATCTGAACTCTTTCTATACTCCATTTATGTTCTCTGAAATCAAAAATGAACCCTGCTTAAGGGCGAATGAGAATGATAAATCACATAGTATAGGAAGTACGGTTATGAGCTTAGATTTACGTGGACTTACCCCAGCACCAGTAACACCATTCACACGCGATGGTGCGGTAGATCACGACGCGATTCAGCGCTTAGGTTCTTGGTTAGGTAGTATCGATGGCGTAAAAGGCCTAGTGGTTTTAGGCCACGCAGGTGAAGGTACATTTCTTTCACAAAAAGAGCAGATGCAGGTGATTGAAAGCTTTGTCAAATCTGTCGATGATCGAATTCCTGTAATTGCAGGGATTACGCTTGAAGGTACGTCTGTTGCGGCAGAAGAAGCAAAGCGTGCAGTCAGTGCAGGTGCATCGGCAGGACTCATTTACCCTTCGCATGGCTGGCTACGTTTTGGATATCAAAAAGGTGCTCCACAAGATCGTTACAAAGCAATTTATGAAGAGAGTGGTTTACCTTCAATTTTATTCCAATATCCAGATGCCACTAAAGCCACTTATGATTTAGATACCTTACTCGATATTTCTGCACAGCCTGGCGTATTTGCCATGAAAAATGGTGTGCGAAACATGCGTCGTTGGGATGTCGAAATTCCGATTATTCGCCGTGAGCGTCCTGATTTACAGGTATTGACCTGCCACGATGAATATCTTCTACATACCATGTTTGATGTAGATGGTGCTTTGGTCGGCTATGGCAATATTGCTCCAGAGCTATTGATTGAAATGATCAAGGCAGGTAAAGCCAAAGATTACGAGAAAGCACGAGCATTGCACGATCAGCTGCTTCCTGTCACACGTAATGTTTACCACCGCGGATCGCATATGGAAGGCACCGTCGCACTCAAACATGCTTTGGTTGCACGCGGGATTCTAGATCATGCAACTGTTCGTTCACCTTTACTTCCACTGGCAGAAGGGGCAGAGCAGGAGATTCATGAAGCGATGCGCCAGGCTGGCATTGGAAAGGTCAATCTCGCTCAAGCAGTCGCTTGAAGAAAAAAGGCTAGCCTATGCGCTAGCCTTTTTTTAGGTTACTCTGCCTGAGGTAAAAATCGGGCATGTCATTTAAAAATAACAAGAAAATATGCGTGCGATTTTTAGTCAAACGGTTTAGGTATAAAACAACAAAACTACGAGGAATGTAGTTGATAAGGAGAACGGAGATGACCAATCTAGCGGATGTAGAATCAATTCGTCATCATCAACAAAATGCACACATCATTGCACGATTAGAGCGACTACCCGTCACTAAACGATTGCAATTCATGCGAATCACCATTGGAATAGCCACTTTTTTTGATGCCTATACCGTACTTGCAATTGCCTTTGCTTTACCCCAGCTGATTACAGAATGGCATTTAACTCCAGCCTACGTGGGTGCCATCATTGCAGCGGGTTATGTTGGCCAACTCATAGGTGCCATTTTTTTTGGTTCTTTGGCTGAAAAAGTAGGGCGGCTACGGGTCTTGTTTTTTACCATCATGTTGTTTGTGATGATGGATATTGCATGTTTATTTGCATGGAGCGGATTATCGTTACTGGTTTTTAGGTTTTTACAAGGTGTAGGTACAGGTGGTGAGGTTCCTGTCGCGAGTGCTTATATCAATGAGTTTATTGGAGCAGAAAAACGTGGCAAATTTTTCTTGCTTTATGAAGTGCTCTTCCCGATGGGACTGATGTTTGCAGGAATGGCTGCATATTTTCTGATGCCGATTTATGGTTGGAAAGTCATGTTTATTGTCGGGCTGGTTCCATCTTTACTGGTTATTCCATTACGTTTTTTCTTACCTGAATCACCACGCTGGCTCGCCTCGAAGGGACGTTTTACTGAAGCCGATAAAGTTGTGAAAATTTTCGAACAGGGGGCGTTAAAACAAGGTAAGGCACTTCCTGAACCTGTCGTGAAAGATATCAATCCACAGGCAATGGCGAAAACCAACTGGCGTGAGCTATTTCAGGGAATCTATCGTAAACGTACCTTCACTTTGTGGGGAATGTGGTTTTGCGTATATATGGTGAATAACGCTATGGTGACCTGGTTACCTTCACTATATAAACAGCATTTTGGCTTACCATTGCAGACCAGCCTTGGTTATGGCTGGATTACCTCGGGAGTCGGGGTGATTGCTTCGATCATTTGTGCGCTCATGATTGATAAAGTGGGCCGCCGCCCTTGGTATAGTGCTGCTTTCTTTTTGGCGATTATTCCTTTAATGAGCCTGTCTGTGCTTGGCGCAACATCTGCGATACAGGTTGTGGTACTCGCTACGCTCAGTTATGCAATTTTACAAACCATCTCATTTTCTCTATATCTCTATGCTGCTGAGCTGTATCCGACACGTTTACGTGCGATGGGAATCGGCTTTAGTACCGCTTGGTTACGTGCAGGATCTGCAATTGGGCCAGTAATTGTAGGATTAATTGTTGGAGGTTATGGCATTCAGTATGTATTTAGCGTACTGGCAATTGTGGCACTAATTGGTGGATTGGTGACGTTCTGGTTTGCCATCGAAACCAAGGGCCAAGTCTTAGAGAAACTCTCTCCTTAACTTTATATGACATATCTAAAAATTGCCTAGCTGAAAGGTTAGGCAGTGTTTTTATTCATGCTTAAAAAAGGATATTTAAAATGAATAAGGGCTTATTATTAAGCGTATTTGGCTTGGGATACACTGCATTTTGCCATGCAGATATACCTCAGAACTATGGCCAACTCGAACTTAAACTCAATACCCGTTACTGGAATGATCAAGGCGTTGCACATCCAACATTACTCAATCCCAACCCGACGACCAGCCGCTATGAGCAAAGTGCGATAGGGATGGAACTAAATTACCGTTCGGTATATTGGCATGACTGGTTGGCAATAGATGGTTCTATATATGCGGTATCGAAACTGTTTGATACGGGTAAACCTACGGCGCAGCTGCTTGAAGTTGAAAATAATGGCAAACTGGCACAGAATTTTGCAGTTTTGGGACAGCTCTATGTTAAAGCCAAATTGGGCGAGGGGAGCGAGATTAAAATCGGTCGTCAGCTGCAAGATTCACTATTATTAAAAAGTACCAATACCCGAGCTGTACCCGATACATTTTCAGGCGTTAGTGCTCAATTTAAGCTGAATCCCGAGCTCAATACTTATCTGTCCTACTATGACCGCTGGAAGCCACGTAGTATGGACAGCTTTGAAAAGTTAGTAACAGATAACAACGAACATATTCCTTATGTGGCTTTGATTGGTGCGAAATATCAAACGCAGCAATGGACGCTAAATACCGAATACTTAAAGAGTAAGGATTATTTAGAAAAGTACGGCACAACGATTCAATATAAATTGCCGTTTGCGTCCAGTACATGGTTATTGACAGGCGGTGCATTCTTCTCAAGAGATGATGGAAATTTGTTTAAGTGCGCAGCAGAAGCGGATCTGGATTGTATAAAAGGACAACAGATATCTAATCGTGGGAACGGCTATTTTTTTGATATTAACTGGATGATCAAGCGTTTTGAACTGGGTGTAGCAATCTCAAAATTTGATGGTTTCTGGATTGAAGATAACTTTTCGACGCATTCAGATCGTATAGGGGGAATGACTCAGGATCATGGGACCAATCCTTTTCCGACGTCTTCTGCTATAGGGCCAGATTTTACCAACAATGACGAGACGGCGGTTGCGCTTCGCTTTAGATATAACTGGTCGGATATGATTCAGGGCCTCAAGACTGAATTAAAATACGCTTATGGATTTGGTGCGCACCAGAGTAACATCAGCAGCGAGATTGAAGGTCAGGAACGTTATTACGATATTGGCTTTAGCTACAGTGTACCTTGGATAAAGAATCTGGATTTTCGTTATTCATATCTGCATTATGATTCCAAATTTGAGCATGCTGCGTTAGGCGAAAAAATTAATGGAATGACCCGAAAAGATTGGGATCAGCATCGCTTACTGATCAATTATCGTTATACATTTTAATGCGCTATTAAACTGTAAATGAAAATTTGGAAATAATAAGTATCTAAGAAAGTGAAACAATAACGACCAGTCCCAAATTCATCATTTGGGTCTTTTATTATTTTTTTTAAATTATAAAGACAAATCTGTCTAAAAAATATTTACAAAAATGTAAAGCTTGCTATTATTTTGTTAACTGGTTCTCACTTTTATTTTACAATAATGAAAAATATGCATGCTCAGCTTCAAATATCTTTTAAAAAAACAGTATTGGCCTTAGCTTTAACGGGTACGTATAGCGCAGCAATGGCTGCTGAACCGAATCCGCAGCAGCAGATTGATGCGGCAAACTATCAGATTTTGCAGCAACAGCGTGATGAGGCCTTACAAAAACAGATTCAGCCGTCGGTCAACGTCAATTTGGGACAAAACGCTCCCGCGCTCACGGCGAATCAACGTCAGTTCCTACAATCAAATTCTGAAACGCCGTGCTTTGCCATTCAGTCGATTCTACTTGATGGGGATGGTGCTCAGCAATTTCAGTACACACTTAAAGACGTGACGCATGGGCAAAATAATGTCATCGGCAGATGCCTTGGTGTACAAGGCTTAAATCAAGTGTTGAATCTGGTGCAAAACCGGATCATTGCAGATGGCTATGTTACGACACGGGTTTTACTGCCTGCACAAAATATTGCCTCAGGCCAGCTTCGTATGGTGGTGATCCCTGGGCGAATCGATCAGGTCAAGTTTGCTCAAGGCACCTCGGTACGCGCGCACAAAATCAATGCGCTTCCGATTAAATCGGGTGATGTGCTCAATATACGTGATCTAGAACAAGGCCTAGAAAACTTTAAACGTGTACCAACAGTTGAAGCAGATTTTAAAATTCAACCTGCCGAAAATAACAATACACCGGGTTATAGCGATGTCATGCTTGCATGGCAGCAATCGAAACCTTACCGCATCAATTTAAGCCTTGATGACTCAGGCGCTAAATCAACTGGACGTTATCTGGGAACGGCCACCGTATCGCTCGATCATTTACTGACACTCAATGACTTATTTTATGTCAGTTACAACCATGATTTGGGGGGAGGTTCTGGAAAACACGGCAGCGATGGGGTGTATATAAGTTACACCATCCCGTTCGATTATTGGTTGCTCACCAGTAGCTACAGCAAATCGGATTATAACCAGACCGTGGCAGGTGCCAGCCAGAGCTATCAATATAGCGGCGAAAGTGAATTGGTGGGTGTCGATCTCTCGCGTGTGATCTATCGGGATGCGCACAGAAAAACCTCACTCGGGGTGGGAGGCTGGTCGCGTCAGTCTCGAAATTATATTGAAGATGTTGAAGTTGAAGTGCAACGCCGAAAAACCGCAGGCTGGAAAGCCATGCTGGATCATGTTGAATATTTCTCTAATGCGACTTTAGCAACCAATCTGACCTATAAACGAGGCACAGGCTGGCTGGGAGCCATGCGTGCACCCGAAGAAGCATTTGATGAAGCATATACCCGTGTAGGAATTTTACAGGCCAATGCTAGCTTGCAAGTACCATTTAAAGTGGGCGCGCAGAATCTGCAATATACCGCCGAATGGCGTATGCAACGAAGTAACAAACCTTTAACCCCACAAGACCGTTTCTCGATTGGTAACCGTTATACCGTACGTGGCTTTGATGGCGAACAAACCCTACTGGCCGATAACGGCTTTTTGGTGAGAAATGAATTGAGCGGTTCGATTTTAAGTCAACCGCATTACTGGTATGCCGGTATTGACTACGGTGAAGTGGGTGGACGCACAGCGTATCAGCCGAATCCATTGCCAGGTACAAGCTTGCTGGGCAGTGTCGTGGGTTTACGTGGCCAGATCGCGCCACTGCGCATGAGTTACGACGTCTTTGTGGGCGCTCCGCTGAAAAAACCAGATAACTTTAGAACAGACCATTACACCACGGGCTTTAGTGTGAACTGGAGCTATTAAGCATTAGACGATCAAAGCGACCGTCCAATGGTGTGCATGTGTTTTTATAGAAATGAAGATTGAGTAAAACAAATGAATAAGAATTGCTACCGCGTTATTTTTAGTCAGGCCCGTGGTCTATTTATTGCCGTGGCCGAAATTGTCAAAAGTCAAACCAAACAGGCTGGGCAAACTTCCGCCTCAACGTCGGCAGATACGGTGGCAGTCACGGTTTCGCCGATTCATTATAAAAAACTCAATCCGCTTAACTTTGCCGTGATCGGGTGTTTGGGGGCTTTGGTGATCAGCCTACCCATGAGTACGGTGGCAGATACGCAAATTATTGCCGATAAAGGCGCACCGACGTCGCAGCAAGCCACCATCTTAAACAGTGCTAATGGTACCACGCAGGTGAATATCCAGACGCCGAGTGCTGGTGGTGTGTCACGCAATACTTATACTCAGTTTGATGTGGGACAAGAAGGCGCCATTTTAAATAACTCACGAAATAACACCCAAACTCAAATCGGTGGCTGGGTACAGGGCAATCCTTGGCTTGCAAAAGGTGAAGCCAAAGTCATTTTAAATGAAGTCAACTCGAGTAATCCGAGTCAACTCAAAGGCTATATCGAAGTTGCCGGAAAACAGGCGCAAGTGGTCATTGCCAATCCGTCTGGTTTGGTCTGTGATGGCTGTGGTGTGATTAATGCAGATCGTTTTACCCTGACCACAGGGCAGGCGGTGATGAATCAGGGTTATCTGGAATCGTTCCGTGTTCGCGAGGGGCAAGTGACGATTGACGGTAAAGGTTTAAATGGAAGTCTAACCCCGTTTACCGATATCTATACACGTGCTTTAAAAGTCAATGCAGGCCTATATGCCAATGAGCTGAACACGGTGTTAGGTCAAAATGATATTCAAGTCAAAGACCAAGTAGCGCCTCAAATTACTGCAACGACGGATGCGACAAGTGCACCGATATCCAACTTTGCTTTAGATGTAGGCCAATTGGGCGGAATGTATGCTGGGAAAATCTTTCTGGTGGGAACCGAGCAAGGCTTGGGTGTACGTAACGCCGGCACGATCAATAGCACTCAAGGTATGCTGAGCCTCAATGCCAACGGGGATTTGGTCAACACAGGCAATGTGATTGCGAATAAAGATCAGGTACAGCTGAAAGCTCAAAATGTTCAAAATACGGGTAACGTGAGTAGTGCCACATCACAAATTTCTATTGAGAGTCAAAATCTAGACAACACAGGTTTAATCAGTAGTGCCGATGAGTTGCATCTGAATCAACAAAATCGTTTAAATAATAGCGGCACATTGAACGCTGCTCGCGTTGTGATAGATGCGACCAGTTTAAAAAATAGTGGATCTATCGAACAAACAGGTACGCAAGCGCTGGATTTGAAGTCAGGTTCAATGACCAACCTTGGCGGTAAAATTGGAATTGCCAAAAGTACCACAGGTGGTGGTACTGGCGGGTCGACAGGTGGAACAGGATCAGAGACCGCTCCATCAAATCCTGCACAAGATGGGGGAAGTTTGGAAGTTGCTACCCCAATAGACACCACGCCAAAAACGTATGGCCAAGGTTATATTCATGTTAAAGACCAACTGAATAATGATCAAGGAACCATCATTGCCAATGGCGGTGTAGATGTCGAGAGCCAAAATGGGTTAGATAACCAAGCCGGTCAGCTCAATTTGGGTCATGTGAAAATTCAGGGCGAGCGCTTTAATAATGATCAGGGGCAATTGACCGTTAAGCAGGCAGAGATTCAGACCAGTAGTTTTAGTAATCAGCAAGGATTACTACAATCACTCACATCTTTAGATGTAAATAGCCAGTCGGTTGATAATCAGGGCGGTAAAATCAATGCCTTGAATAATATTCGTCTGATCTCAAGTGGAAATATTCTCAATCAAGCAGGGCAAATCGCAAGTTCGTCTGAACTTTATTTACAGGGGTTGGGCCTAAATAACAGTGGGGGTGATCTGGAGGCTGGACAATTATTAAAATTGAGTCTTTCAGGTCATTTAAATAACCAGAAAGGAAAAATAGTCACTAACAATAACTTGGATAGTTCACTTGTAGGTTTAGATAACGACCAAGGTGAAATTTCTGCAAAAAATATTACGATTCAAAACCAAGATCAGGCTTTAAATAACGGCGCTGGAACGATTTATGCTGATCAAATTTTAAAAATTCAAACCGGGTCTTTAAATAATGCAGTCAATGGTACGTTATCGAGTCATGAAAATCTGCAAATTGACAGCCAGCAACTTGCCAATCAGGGCTATATTCGTGCTGATCAACAGTTAAAAATTAACAATACAGGTGTTATGACGCAGCAAGGAGGTATTCTTTCTGCCTATGGAAATATTGATTTAGCGAGTCAGCGTCTTGTTGGTGACGAAAAAAGTGTGGTCGCGGTCGGTATCAATGCTCAAGGTGAGCAAGATCCAAATGCTCAAGCCGATTTAAAGATTAAAACAGAACAGTCACTTGAGCATCACGGCAAATTACTGGCAAGCCGTAATATTGATTTAGATGGAGCAAATGTAGATATATCGCAAGGCTCGGCAGCAGCTCAAAATATTACGATTACAGCGCGTGATGGAGATATAAATAACCAGTCGGGTGTATTGCAGGCTGATGCTATTCAATTCATTGCAGTACAAAACGAGCAAAGTTTAATTAACCAAAGCGGTCAGATTCTTGCGAAAAAACTGCATCTGAACATTGGGAAAGACATTAATAACCAACAAGGTTTGATTCAGCACACCGCAACAGATGACCTGAATTTAACTGTTCAGGGAATTATTAATAACCAGAAAGGCCGTATTCTCACCAATGCAAATCAGTTCAATATTCAAGCACAGGGACTCAATAGTGACTCTGGTGTGATTTTGCATTCTGGCCAAGCCGGCTTAACTATGGATATACAAAATATTCAGGCGCAAAAGGCTGAATTGAGAACGAACGGCGCACTTAAACTTACGACCAATCAAGCACGATTAGATCAATCAAAAGTGTCTGCTACTCAAGCCAATATTCAAGCCAACCAATTGACTGACCGTAATGGTGAAATGCTGTTGAGTGCTGCAAATGGCCAAAGTTCAATTCGTGTAAATAGTGACTATCAACATCAAGGCAGTGTATTACAAAGTCATCACAACTTAGACATTCAAGCAGGTTCGCTGAATAACCAAAACGGAACCACTCTGGTCACTCAAAATGATTCATCTTCACAACCTGTTCAGCTCAATATTGTCAGCCAAAATGATATTCAAAATGATGTGGGTAATATTGTGAGTGAAGGCCAGCTTACACTAAAAGCTGGAAAGGGATTAAGCAACCAACAGGGTAGTATCGTTAGTTCGAATGCGCTTGAGCTTAAAACAGATCAGTTAATTAATAACCAGTCAGGGCAGATACAAGCGAAGGAGATTAAGCTCTCTGCATCAAACTTAGATAATCGTTCAGGAGTCATTGCGGCTAAAACGGGTGATGTATCACTCAATATTAATAATGAACTCAATAATGGTCGTGTTGAGCAAGCTAAGTCGGCTGGTATTATTCAGGCAGTACAAAATATAGATGTGCAGACTGGGCAATTAGACAATAGTGGTCTGATTTACGCCGGCCAAAATCAACAACTCAAAGTTGCTCAAAATCTTAACAATACTGGACAGATCGCTGCTCAAGATAACTTAAATATACAGACGGCTACACTGACCCAGACTTCTGCAGGGAGCATGATTGCCGGTTTAACATCAAAGGGCGCATTAGCAAATCAGGGTAATCTTGGCATTGATGCTACAGGTGCTATAAATGCGCAGGGGCAACTCATCGCGGGCGGTGATTTGAAGAGTCAGGCCGCGAGCCATGTGTTAAATCAAAGCCTTGTTCAAGCAAAAAATATTTCGCTTAGCAGTAAATCTGGTCAGTTGAGCGCTCAACACAGTTCGATTCAGGCCGCAGAGCAACTTAATTTAACCACTCCAGATACGCTAGATACCCAACACGCCAACTTAAAGGCAACTAAAGTTCAAATTAATGCTAAAGACTTAAATAACCAGTCAGGACATATCCAGCAAACAGGTTTAGATGATACTCAAATTTCGTTGACAGGTGATTTAAATAATCAAAACGGGCAAATTGACAGTCTAGGCCAAAAACTACAGATCAATGCCAATCATTTAAATAACCAGGATGGTCTGATCCAGTCTGGCACAGCAGACAGCCAACTAATACTCGCAATTGCCAATACGCTCAATAATAATCAGGGCAATATCAAAACTGCTGGTCGTTTGCAAACCAATAGTTCCGAGTTAAACAATGACGCTGGAATGCTACTTAGCTTCAATGGCTTTAACATCAATACACAGCAGCTCAGCAACCAAGCGGGTCAAATTGTTGAGGCTGGAACACCAGACAATATTGTTAACCAATTCATTGTTAAAAATCTTCTAAATAATAGTCATGGCAAGATTCAGACCAATCATAATCTTGAAATTCAGGCTGGTGCGTTAAAAAACAATGCGGGCAGTATTGTCACCGCAGGTACAGCAGGTCTTAATCTCAATACAGCCTCACAACTCGATAACCAGTCTGGAAATATTCATTCGAGTGGTGATCTCAATCTAAATGCACAAAACATTTTGAATAGTCAGGGACAAATTCTTGCTGCAAAAAATGCTCAGCTAAATAGCCAAAACACCTTAAGTAACCAAGCGGGATTAATCGCAGCACAACAACAATTAATGATTCAAAGTGCCGCCTTAAATAACCAAGCGGGTCAAATTGGGTCGGTCGATGCGGGCATAACGATCCAGACGACTCAGCAAGCACTGAATAATCAAAGTGGTAAGATTCAGGCGAATCAAGCGATTAAACTCGATGTACAGGGGCTTGATAATAGCCAGCAAGGCTTGATTAGTAGTACTAAAGGTGACCAAAGCAACATTCAGATTGATACTCACCAGCAGAGCCTGAATAACCAAAATGGGCAGATGAACAGCGGGAATACCTTACAGATTAGTACCGATAGTCTGAACAATCAGCAAGGTCTCATCACTGCACAGGGTGATCTTGGTATAAACGCCGTGCAACTCATTGATAACCGTAAAACTAATTCAAATTCCACCCAGACAGCGTTGGCTCAAGGTATTCAATCTTTAGGGCAAGTCTTATTACAAACTTCAGAATTAAATAATGAACAAGGTCAGGTTATTGCTGGTAATGGATTAACCATTCAAGCGCCTCAGGTGAATAACAGTAATGCGGGCTTATTCGCCAGTGGACAAAACTTACTGATCGATAGTGTTGGACAAGCAGGTACGATTAATAATCAGAAAGGCAAAATCAGTGCGAATCAAAACATTAGCCTCAATACAGGCCTGATGGGTGGAAGCCAACTCGATAATAGTCAGCAGGGCCTGATTAGTGCAGCAAAGCAAGTCAAAATTGCGAGTCAAAATATTGATAATTCAGACAATGACCAGAGTTACGGTATTCAGGCAGGACAAGTAGAAATAGCTGCAAGTAGTTTAAATAATAGTGCTGGGCGCATCTCTGCTGAGCAGCAACTGAATTTAAATATTTCGGATAATTTAAATAATACCAAAGGCTTAATTAGTAGTCTTGATCAATTAACAATACAAGGTCAGCAAGACAATAACCGTCTGATTGTAAACAATCAGCAAGGGATGATTATTGCAGGTGAAGAAGGCTCATCAACTGCAGGTTTAAATATTCTAGCCAAAGGTTTAACAGGCGACGGTAAGGTCTTAAGTCAGGGACAGCTCAATCTTCAGCTCAATGATGATTATGTACAAGATGCTCAAGGTCAGTTGCAGGCACAGGGAAATTTAAACCTGCGCTCTAAAGGTAAAGTGAGCAACCATGGCGCGATCAAAAGTAACGGACAATTATCTATTTCAGCAAATACAATTGAAAACGCTGTAGATGGCAGTTTGGAAAGCCAGCAAACTCAACTTAAAGCTGTAGGCGTACTCAATAACTATGGACTCATTAATGGTGCAAATACATATGTTCAGGCAGGCCAACTCAATAATATTGCCGGACGTATTTATGGTGACCATATTGCAATTCAGGCGAATACTTTAAATAACCAAAGCCTCAATGGTTTAGCGCCAGTCATTGCCTCAAGAGGTGATCTGGATCTGGGGGTACAGGTTTTAAACAATCTGGAAAATAACCTTAATCATCAAAGTGGGTCGCAAATTATTGCCATGGGAGACTTGCGTATAGGAGGTTCGCTTGACTCTCAGTGGCATGCGCAAGGAACTGCGCAGCAAGTCAATAACCGAAGTGCTGTAATTAATGCCAATGGCAATATCGACTTGAATGTTGATACGGTGAATAACCAGAATGTCTTTTTTACAACCAAACAACAGCAGACTACAGCGCAACTTGATTACTGGAATATGTATATTTCAGATTCGCGTGCCGGAAGGTACAACCCTGGTTATCAGTTCTTAATTACGCAGGAAATTTATAGCCAGAATCCAGATCTGTTTAGCAAGTTACAGGCTACAGATCCAACCGTGACACAATACTATAATGCCACGATGGAGGATTATTTAAGCCGTCCAGAAGGCCGCTTCTTTATTGTCAGTAACAGTGGAGACAGTTCGGCTGGCAATATGTTTAAAGGTTATGTGGTTTACAACGGACAACTTTACAGTACTGACCACTATGAACATGTGAAAAGTACTCAAACGACCACGACGACGGTAGCTGATGAGTCAGCGCCTGCTGTGATCAGTGCTGGAGGCAATTTAAGTTTCACAGGCACAATCAATAATGACAAAAGCCAAATTATGGTAGGTCAAAAGCTGATTGGAGATGCCAAAGCAATTCACAATGTCGATGCCAAAGGCACCAAAATTACGCATGAAGAAGGAACTGTAACGCCGAGTTCGGGCAGTTATGACGGTAAGGGGCACGATCGTGTCTGGGCTTCTGGTGAACAGGCTTATAACCCAGCAGATGTGACCAAAGGGGTAGATTTATTTATCTATGAAAATCCGACCAGTGCGACGCCTGTTAAAGTGCAAGATCAAACCCAGCAAGTCAACAAAGATAATTTGACTGAACAGGCGCTGAGCCAAAACCATAATGCCAATGTGATTGATCAGCAAACTACACAAACGAATCAAACCGCAGCAGTTCAACAAACGACAGCTCAATCTGATCGTATTCAATCAAATGACGTTCAAATAGGTCAGGCACAGCTTAAAGGCGTAGTTGGGGCAAACACGACCGATTATAAAGCCTTGAGTAGTAGCGCAGTCGATCAAATTCAAAATAATGAGACAAAAGCGACATCTGTTGAGGGGCAAACAGCACAGATTGATGGTAGTGGTTTTGAAATTCGTACCAACAATGCCAACGTTAAAGTTCCAAATAATGCGTTATATAGTAAAAATCCAGACAGCCGTGCTCAGTACCTTGTGGAAACAGATCCAGCGTTTAGTAACTATCGCAACTGGCTATCTTCAGATTATATGTTGAATGCATTAGGGCTTGATCCAGCACTTCAACAAAAAAGATTAGGTGATGGTTACTATGAACAACGTATGGTACAGGACCAAGTTGCTCAACTCACCGGCTACCGTTTCTTACAAGGATATGCTTCCGATGAGGAACAGTATAAAGCGCTCATGAACAATGGGCTGAGTTATGCAAAACAGTACAACTTACGCCCCGGTATTGCACTCACGCCAGAACAAATGGCGCAGTTAAGCAGCGATATTGTGTGGTTGGTCGAAAAAGAAACTACCCTACCAGATGGTACAAAAACCAAAGCTTTAGTGCCACAGGTGTATGTTAAAGCGCGTGTGGGTGATTTAAAAGGCGATGGCACTTTAATTAGTGCCGATAGTATTCAGCTTAATTTAAGTAAAGATTTGACCAATTCAGGAACCATTGCAGGACGACAAGTTATTCAAATTAATAGCCAGAATTTAAACAACCTTGCTGGAAACATCCGTGGTGGCGTAGTTAGCCTAAGTACAGAAAAAGATTTAAATAATATTGGTGGTATGATTCAGGCCGATCAAGCCATGAATTTACAGGTAAAAGGTAACCTGAATATTCAGTCCACCACACAGAGCAGCCAAAATGCATTAGGCCAGAGCAACTATAGCTGGACAGGAATAGATCGAATTGCGGGTCTTTACGTCGGTTCAGCACAACAGCAAGCGTTGAATGATCAGCCAAGCTTAGTGATGAACGTTGGGGGTGACACTCGTATATTGGCGGCAAATATCCAAAATAATAGCGGTGGACAAACGATTATTCGTACAGGCGGTGACCTTAAAGTCGGTAGCCTGAATACACAAGTGACCAACAATGTGGTGGGTAGCTCAAAAGCTTATCATTTAGATACACGACAAGTTGAGGTCGGCAGCCAAATTAAGAGCCAAGGCGATTTAAGCTTACAAGGCAATAATATCCAGATTCATGGTTCACAAATCAGTAGTTCAGAAGGCCTAACCGCGTTACAAGCTAAAGAGCAACTCCAGATTGAAGAGGGTCGAAACAAACTTGATCAACAAGATCAGTCAAGCTTTACCAAGAAAGGTAAATTGAGCAGCTCTACGACCAGCGACTTTAGCCATCGTAGTTCAGATATTGCGGTGGGCAGTATTGTTGAAGGCAAAAAAGTGCTATTGGATGCAGGAAATATCAATGTCCGTGGCAGTAATATAGTGTCTGATGAGTTGACCCAGATACAAGCCAAAGAAAATGTGACGATTGAAGGTGCACAAAACCAGTACAACAGTGAAACCAATAGCGTTGTTAAAAAATCAGGTTTTATGTCTACAGGCGGTATTGGTTTTAGTTTAGGTAAAAAGCAAGACACCACTTTACAGACCGGCCAACAACTTACCAATAGTGCCTCTCAGGTGGGCAGCTTAAATGGCAATACCAATATTATTGCAGGTAAGACCTATCAACAAACAGGCAGTACAGTTTCATCGCAAAAAGGTGATGTAAATTTACAGGCACAGCAAATTAATGTAGAAGCGGCCAAAGAACAACAAGACAGCCTATACAAACATGAGATGCAGCAGAAAGGTCTGACCATTGCGGTGAATGTACCCGTAGTGACTGCGGTACAAAGTGCGGTTGAGTCGACCAAGCAAGTGGGTCAGAGCAAGAATGATCGTGTGAATGCCATGGCAGCAGCCAATAGTGCTTTTGATAGCTACAAGGCAGGTCAGACGTTATCAAAATTAAAAGATATCGCCAGCTCAGAAGGCAATCTTGCAAAAGCGGCGAATGTGAGTGCCACGATTACCTACGGAGAACAAAAGAATACCGATCAAACCCAAGTTCAGAGTACCAACGCCAGCGCCAGCCAGATCTATGGAGGCGGTAAAGTGAACCTGAACGCGACAGGCGCAGGGGATCAATCCAATATTAACATTATTGGCTCAGACGTTATCGGGCAAAAGGGCACACAGCTCGTAGCGCAAAACAACGTCAATATTCAAGCAGCACAACAAACCCGCAAAGAAGAAAGTAAAAACCAGAGTAAAGGCTGGAATGTGGGCGTCGCAGCAAGTTACGGGCCACAAGGAGGTGCGGCTGGCGTGACGGCAGGAGGTAATGTTGGCAAGGGTAAAAGTAGTGGCAGTGAAACCAGCTATCTCACCAGCCAAATAGGAAGCAAAGACAGCCAGACCACTATTCAAAGTGGTAATACCACAAACATCATTGGTGGACAGGTGCAAGGCAAAGGCGTAAAAGTCGATGCTAAAGAACTGAACATCGAAAGTTTACAAAACACAGCCAACTACAACAGCACACAACAAAACATAGAAGGCCAAGTTACGGTCGGCTTTGGAGGCGCATCGGCCTCAGGAAGTGCGAATAAAACCAATATCAACGCAAACTATGCTTCGGTACAAGATCAGGCAGGGATATATGCAGGCGATGACGGCTATCAGATCAATGTGAAAAACAATACCGATTTAAAGGGCGTAATCATCACCTCAAACCCACTTGCGGAAACTTTGAAGAAAAACAGCCTCAGCACAGGCACGCTCACCTATACAGATATTCATAACCAGACCGAATACGATGCCAAAGGCCTAGGAGTAAGTGGCGGCGTAAATGTGAAAGGTGGATGGGATGGCAGTGGAAAAAATAAAGAAGGGCGACCAAGCAATAGCGTCAACAAATCAGTTGGCTTTGGGCTAGATAGCGACAAAGACAGCAGCGTGACCAAGAGTGGTGTGAATACTCAAAACATCACGATAACAGAAAGCATTGCCCAGCAGGCACTCACAGGCAAAACCACAGCACAAGCCAAAGCGGACATATATACCACAACCAATACAGAAAATGCGAAGGAGAACAGCGGAGCAATTGCGAATAACTTTGACAAGGACAAAGTACAAAGAGAGATCGGCACACAGATCGCAGTGACGAAGCGGTTTGACGAAAATAGACAGGCAGCCAAACAAGAAGTTAATACTTTATCGGATGCAGCCAAAGAACAATATGAAAAGGGTGAGATTACAGAAGCACAATATCAAGCCAAACGGGAAAATTACAAAAACTTAGGCCTGCTGATCGATACAGTGGCGTCAGGCTTATCCGCTCCGACAAGTTCAGGTCTAGGAATAGCAACCGCGACACTCAGCCCAGCGGCAAGTTATAAGATTGGTCAATATTTCAAAGAACAAGCGAATAATAATCCAAATGGACAACTGACGAGTGGTCAAGAAGCGGCACATATTCTAGCGCATACGGTACTTGGTGCAGCAGTTGCCGCAGCGGGTGGAAATGATGCGTTGACTGCGGGACTTTCAGCAGGAGCAGCAGAGGCAGCGGCACCAGTATTGTCGAGTTTCTTATATGGAAAAGAAGCCAAAGACCTTACAGCAGAGCAGAAATCTACGATCAGTTCTATTGTCGGTTTGGCAGGCACAGCATTGGGTGCTACAACGGGTGATGTCGCAACTACAGTACAAAGTGGGCAGGTGGCGCAGAATGCGGTGGAGAATAATTTCTTAACATATAAAGAAGCTTTAAGTAAAGAGCAAGCAAAGACAAAGCTTGCTAGTTGTAATAGGACTAATAAATGTAGTCCTGAAGAAATTAGACAGGTAGAGTTAACATTAAAACTACTTGAGTCTAAAGATCAAATCACGGATGCAAAAATTCTAGAAACTTGTCGTAAAAATCCACAATCATCTGCATGCCAGAAACAGAAAAAAGAGTTGCAAGCAACAATTGCTTCATATGCATTTAAAGATAGTCCAGCTCAATATCAAGCAGCTTTGAATGCTGAACGAAATCAAGATTTAGGTTTATTGAAAAATTTACCACAATCTTCTATAGTCCCTGCCGATTATAAAAATGGCAATGGATTTATCTATGAGCTGTCACCGACATTCTTAACAGGATTACAATTAGCAGGTGGGGGTGGTATTTCAAATTTAGGAAGATATTCTGGTGAAATTATTGGAGCAATAGGTGGTGGAGCCGCAGGATATATTTCTGGTGGAGATATACAAAATGTGATATCGGGTGCTGCTGTAGGAGCCAGTTTCGGTTATTTAAATTCAAAAACAGTGGGGAGTGTAGGTAATGTATTAAGTAATGCAGGTTATGATCCATTAGCTATTGCGATAGCTAAGAGTACAACCAATATTGGTATGAATGGATTGGGTGGAGCTACAGGTACAGTTGCTTCTAATTTAACTACGAATCTTAATGCTGAAAATAAGAATCAGAAAGTTCAATGGGATAAAGGCATTTTGCAAGGTGCAGTAGTCGGTGCAATAGTACCTACAGTTAGTGGTGAAGCAGCAATTGTAGGAGCTGGTAAAGTTAGTAAAACAATAGAAAGTGTTGTGGGGATTAACTCTGCTCTAATTGGAGTTGGAACAGCTTTAATTGACACAACGCCGAAACCTATAAATATGAAATCTAAGGAGCAAATAAAAATGAATCAAAAAACTAAAGAAGGAGATAAAAAGTAATGAATACTCAAGATAATAATTTTTATGATGAGCCAGTATATGTTTACAAAGATGGTAAGAGGTATGGATATTTAATGGCATCAATTCCTTTAGTTATTTTTTGGGTTTTCTTTATACAATCTTTATTTAAAGATGGGGTGGGTGGTTTTTTTCAGGTTTTAATCCTTTCAATATTATTTTTCACTAACTTTTTAGTAATAAGTAATGGTTTGGCTTCATTATTTCCTGTTTATATAAATCAAAAAGGGATTTTATATAGATCTATATTCTTTATAAGAAAAAAATTAAAATGGACGGATGTGTGTAAGGTTAGAATTTTAATAGGAAAAGTTGGGAGTGATAATGGGTATAGTATTGTATTTGTTAGTGATAAGAATAAAACTAAAAATTATTGGGGTTTTCATGTGCCAAAGGATTCTAATTATGATGATTTTTTTAAAATAATTAATTTTTATTTAAAAAAATATAGGATAAAAGTAACCTTGGAAAGTGAGTTTGATGGTTCTATTAAAGAACTAATGGAAATACCAAAAAAATTAGATTTCTCGTAAATTAAAAGAGGAATTATAAAGACTTTAATGTATAAGCCCCACGTCTCGATACAAGATCAGACAGAAGTTTATGTAGACGATATGCCACGCTCACCTCTACGGATATTCACAACCAGACCGAGTACGATGCCAAAGGCCTAGGAGTAAGTGGCGGCGTAAATGTGAAAGGTGGATGGGATGGCAGTGGAAAAAATAAAGAAGGGCGACCAAGCAATAGCGTCAACAAATCAGTTGGCTTTGGGCTAGATAGCGACAAAGACAGCAGCGTGACCAAGAGTGGTGTGAATACTCAAAACATCACCATAACAGAAAGCATTGCCCAGCAGGCACTCACAGGCAAAACAGTAGAACAAGTCAAAGCAGATATCTACACCACAACCAGTACAGAAAATGCGAAGGAGAACAGCGGAGCGATTGCGAATAACTTTGACAAGGACAAAGTACAAAGAGAGATCGGCACACAGATCGCAGTGACGAAGCGGTTTGACGAAAATAGACAGGCAGCCAAACAAGAAGTTAATACTTTATCGGATGCAGCCAAAGAACAATATGAAAAGGGTGAGATTACAGAAGCACAATATCAAGCCAAACGCGAAAATTACAAAAACTTAGGCCTGCTGATCGATACAGTGGCTTCAGGCTTATCCGCTCCGACAAGTTCAGGTCTAGGAATAGCAACCGCGACACTCAGCCCAGCGGAAAGTTATAAGATTGGTCAATATTTCAAAGCACAAGCGAGTAAAAATGCAAATGGGCAACTGACGAGTGGTCAAGAAGCGGCACATATTTTAGCGCATACGGTACTTGGTGCAGCAGTTGCCGCGGCTGGTGGAAATGATGCGTTAACTGCGGGACTTTCAGCAGGAGGAGCAGAGGCAGCGGCACCATTATTATCGAGTTTCCTGTATGGAAAAGAAGCCAAAGACCTTACAGCAGAGCAGAAATCTACGATCAGTTCTATTGTGGGTTTGGCGGGTAGTGCAGTTGGGGCAACAACGGGTGATATTGGTTCTACAGTTCTGAATGGGCAGGTTGCGCAGAATGCGGTGGAGAATAATTTCTTATCCGTTAAAGAAGCTGCCAGAAAGAATGCATTAATTTATAAATCTAAACATGAAGAATTAAGTTCTAATGAAAAAAAAGAATTAGCTGAGATAAATAGAAAAGATAAGGCTCGTGATGAGTTTATAAAGAACGTATGCCAACTTGGGAACGTTTCTTCATCTGCTTGTCAAAGTGCTTTGCAAGCTGCATGGTCTACACAAGCAGATTATAATGCTGATATTGCAAATAACTTAAAAAATAGAGATGTTTACAGTCAAGATGCTAAACATTTAGACCAGCTAGTTCAAGGTTTGAGTCAAGAGCAAGTACTTGGTTTACAGGCTATAGAAAGAATTGCAAAAACGTCAGGTCGTCCAGTAGAAGAAGTTGCCAAAGAATATGATAGAGCTATGGCACTGCATGGAGTTGTAAGTACATTAGCTGGGTTTTATGGCGGGAAGGCAATTTCTGGAGAAAAAGTTAAAAATGGAGGTAGTAGCTTTAATGTTTTAACAGAAGCTGAAAAGCAACGTGTATTGGATAATATAGCCAATAGTAAAGCTGGAAGGGGACCTTCTAATTTTGATACTCATGTAATTAATGAAAAAGTTTCAGCTACAATACCATCTAATATGCAACAATTTCTTATGGAGCATAATACACAAATAGGTTCTAGAAATAGTCAAGGATCAATTGGTGGTTCTCATAATGCTGATTCATTTAATAAAGCACTAGACAGATCAGGATCAGCATTAATTGGAGAAGCGATAACAGATCCTAAGTATCCAGGTCTTAAAACTTATAATTATCAATCTCCTGGGGTTGATAGAGCTGGTAAACCAGATGGAAGTTACAAACGAGTACAGCAAAAAACTGTTTATGATCCAAATATTATTTCTGATAAGCAAATGGTTAGTATGCAAATGCAAGCAGTAAAAAAAGGTGCTGAATCATTTCTAAAAATGCCAGCAAATGAGAGGATGGTAAACGTGAATGTAAATGGCTATGTGTTTAGCGTAACTCGAGATGGAAAGACTGGAAAAATATCAAATGCATTCCCAACCATTCCTAATTCAGATGCACTTAAAACTACTATACCACCACAATATAAATCTAAATAGGGGAGTTTATGATGCAGTATATGATTGAGTGGTTGAGAACTAATCGAAATGATATATTAAAAAAATATCCAGAAGCAGAGCCTGAATTATCTTTTTTCATGGACTATTTTGTTACATCTACTGGAGGGTATACACTTATTAGCATCCTTAAAGATGCTATACGAGGTGAAGGTTATAGCCTCCAAGAAACATCAAGTTATTTCCTTATGAATGATGTAACGGATGAGGGACATGTTATTGATGCAGCGGAATTTTATTTTTATGATGAACTTGATGGTAAAGTGCCATTTAAAGTTTTTGCTTCGGTTTTAGAATTAATAGCATTAGCATATGCTGAGCATAATCTAGAGGAAAAGGAACAAATTATTCATTTAATACCGCGCCTTAAAAAAGTTTATGATATTTGAATAAATATAGTTGTTAAGCTAAGCTCCTATCTGAGTCTGGGATAGGGGCTTAGCTTATGAGAAGAGTACAAATATTTATTAATTTATAGAAAAGAATCTTCTATTTTAATTATTATGAGCTTAGTTCTAGTTAATTTTATACATATTGAGAAATTATAACTTTTTTAGCCAAATATTTTAAATTTGTTGCTCTAACTAGTTGAGCACTGCAAAACAACTTTGACAAGGACAAAGTACAAAAAGAGATCGGCACACAGATCGCAGTGACGAAGCGGTTTGACGAAAATAGACAGGCAGCCAAACAAGAAGTTAATACTTTATCGGATACAGCCAAAGAACAATATGAAAAGGGTGAGCTTACAGAAGCACAATATCAAGCCAAACGGGAAAATTACAAAAACTTAGGCCTGCTGATCGATACAGTGGCCTCAGGCTTATCCGCTCCGACAAGTTCAGGTCTAGGAATAGCAACCGCGACACTCAGCCCAGCAGCCAGTTATGAAGTAGGACAATATTTCAAAGAACAAGCGAATAATAATGCAAATGGACAACTGACGAGTGTTCAAGAAGCGGCTTATTTAGTATCAGTTGCTTCGGGTATTTGTATTGGTGGTAAAATTATTAAAGGAAAAGTATCAGCTAATGTTGATAAAAGATTACCTGTTTCAACACCGACAGTTGCTAATAATGGTTTAATCTATAAATCCAATCCTAAACATACCCTGGGCGGGGAAGGAAATCGACCAAATGCAGGAATTGAGCCAAAAAATTCTCTAGAATTATTTAATAAATCAATTCCTGTTTCTGGGGATTCTAATAAGCGTTATTCTGTTGATTCAAAAGGAAATATTCATAAATTTATTTATGAAGGAACCGGTTCTAATATTTATCATTGGGCAGGACGAACAGGGACAGATCAAAATCCTCAGCAGATAATGAAAGTAAATAAGATTCCAAATGAAGTATTTCAACATTTTGGTATTAATCCTAAGAAGGTAAATAAATAATGATTTTTGGTAATAAAGAAAAATTAGCTCTAGTCATGAATCCAATTAGTTATATAAAAGGAGTGAATGATTATGATTGTCTTTGTGGTTTTTTTATAAATGATAATGATTATATTTCTGAAGTGTCTGTAATGTTTAATGTTCAAAGGCAATCTATTATAGAAGGAGCTTTAAATCATATTGTTGATAATAGTGACTATTACCATATGGATTTGGATGAATGTTTTAAATCTATGCTTTTATATCGCTATTTAAATTTTGTAGCTGAAAGTGAGGGTGAATACAATGATAAGGATTGGATTAATTATGGTTATAATGAATTTGTATATAGTGCCAATTTAGAAAGTAGTTCGTTTGGAGAGGATAGATATGATTTATTTTGTATTGGATATAAAGATGAGATAAGGTTAATTTCTTATAAAATAGCTAATACATATTTCTCTCTAAAAGATTTAGAACAGTATAAAATAAATGAGTGCTTTATTAAGAAAAATGAATTAGAAAAGATAGTTTATGAAATTGAGAATGCAGCTTTTAATTAGAAGGAATATATGATTCTCTTATCTCTACTGAATAGTAAATTAGAGAGTTATGAAGAATAACTTGCATATCGAAAGGGCTTTTTTGCATAAAATGTACCAGCTCAAACCCGATCTGATAGTTACCCAAGTTAATAAATAATTCAATACTACAGGTACTGTCGCAGCTTAAGCACCTAAAATAAATGATTTCCAAAACAGTGTAGCTCAGGCTTTAACTCATACGGGTATGAGTGAAAAAGCAGCGGAAGCTGTTGCAAGTGGTGTAACCAGTTTGACCCTTGCAAGTGCAGGAGTTGCAGCAGGTTTAAATACAGGCAGTACAGCAACAGCCATCAATGTGGATTCAAATAATCGACAGTTACATGTTGATGAAGCTAAGGTACTGAAGAAATTAACAGAAGGGAAAAGCAAACAAGAGCAGGACCGACTAAGGGCAGCGGCTTGCGCACTAGTCAAATGTTCAGAAGGTGTTCCAGAAAGTGATTTGAATTATAAAGGTTTAAAAGCATTTGAAGCATTAGGCGAAACCTACACAAAAGAGAAAAATGCTTTAAAAGCAACTGGGCTATTTACCTATTCGGACTGGGATATAGCAAATGATTTTCGAACAAGTCATGATGAAGCTGTAACAAGAGTAGGAGGTGCAGGAAAGGTAATCACTGGTGGTGTTACAGCAATTGGTGGTAGTGCAGCAGGTGCTGGGCTATGTACCACAGGACTCGGTTGCGCAGTCGGAGCACCATTGGCAGGGGTGAGTGTAGTTGGTGGTGTAAGCACAGCAATAGAAGGAAAAAACCAAGTTTTTGGGGGTTATACGTCTCAAGAAGGGAAAAAAGTCATTGATTCTTATAATCCTAATAGAAAGCAAGAGCTTAGTCAGTTAAGCCAAGATGCTTTGAATGGAGCGGTAGCTGTTGCAGAGGCTGTTTTACTCGGTAAAGTTGGAAAAGAGTTCTCTGCAATTAAGATAAGAAAAGTCGATACACCTATAGTAATTAATAGTAGAGAAGACTGGCAAATTCTTAGCGGTATGCTTACTGATGCTGCTAAAGGCAAAGGCAATTTTGGTATAGGTAAAGCAACAGCAGAACAAGCTAATGTCATGGGTAAAGCGTGGGTTGGAGATGGATACAGAGTTGCAAGTGATGGAAAAACATTAGTCAGTGCTGATGGTTTAAGAACCTATCGTCCTCCTTCTTCAAAAAGTAGTTCTTATGCTGAAACTGGCGTACAGGCTAATTTTGAACAATTGCAGCCTATAAAATATATTGTTAATAAAAAAGAAATTTGGAAGAATAAAGTAATTAGTAATGCACATTTGGATGTAACGAAATGAAACCAGTTTTAAAAGAAATTTATTCTCTAGAAATTGATGAATCCTTAGAAAATTATATTCCAGAAGAAGAGGATAACTTTGAAATTGTTGTAAGATTAATGATAGGTTCTGAAGATAATGATAGTGCTGATTCTTATGATATAACAATCTGTACGCCTAAATGGATACAAGCACGTTGTGATTATGAAAATATTATTTGGGGTAAGAATCTATTAATAGTTTGTAAATATGATTATTCAATGATTTTGAATGGTATTAAAGATAAAATCTATCATATACAAGGTAATAAGTGGCACGATATTGCTATACAAATTAGCAGGTTGGCTGAATGGGAGTATGAGGGGTATCATTAATGCAGTAATCCTCCCATAAAAAATCGAAGTTAAAAGTAGAGGTTAAGTAACCATCAAAGGTGGTTTTCCTCCGTTGGCTTTGTGTGGTCGCTGGTGATTGTAAAACTACAGCCACTTTGTTTGTAATTGTATTTGGTCTTAATGGAAGTGGCGATTATATAATTTGATTATAGACAAGATCTTTAAACAAATAATTCAGCTGTAGTAATTATGTATCATGATAAATTTGTAAAAGATGAAAGTGGTAATCTTAAAATGCTTGCTGTCAAAGTAGCAGATAGTTTTGATGATTTTTCTAAATATGCTACATGAGTAATGTGAAGAATAAATTTAGCCATCACTTGATGGCTTTTTTATTGCTGAGATTCGTATTTGAAGAGCAAAGACAATACTCAAAACATCACCATAACAAAAAGCATTGCCCAGCAGGCACTCACAGGCAAAACCATAGCACAAGCCAAAGCGGACATATACACCACAACCAGTACAGAAAATGCGAAGGAGAACAGCGGAGCGATTGCGAATAACTTTGACAAGGACAAAGTACAAAAAGAGATCGGCACACAGATCGCAGTGACGAAGCGGTTTGACGAAAATAGACAGGCAGCCAAACAAGAAGTTAATACTTTATCGGATACAGCCAAAGAACAATATGAAAAGGGTGAGATTACAGAAGCACAATATCAAGCCAAACGGGAAAATTACAAAAACTTAGGCCTGCTGATCGATACAGTGGCCTCAGGCTTATCCGCTCCGACAAGTTCAGGTCTAGGAATAGCAACCGCGACACTCAGCCCAGCGGCAAGTTATAAGATTGGTCAATATTTCAAAGAACAAGCGAATAATAATCCAAATGGACAACTGACGAGTGGTCAAGAAGCGGCGCATATTCTAGCGCATACGGTACTTGGTGCAGCAGTTGCCGCAGCGGGTGGAAATGATGCGTTGACTGCGGGACTTTCAGCAGGAGCAGCAGAGGCAGCGGCACCAGTATTGTCGAGTTTCTTATATGGAAAAGAAGCCAAAGACCTTACAGCAGAGCAGAAATCTACGATCAGTTCTATTGTAGGTTTGGCGGGTAGTGCAGTTGGGGCAACGACGGGTGATATTGGTTCTACAGTTCTGAATGGGCAGGTGGCTCAGAATGCGGTGGAGAATAATTATCAAACTAAAGCGACGCTTAGGGTTGTTAATAAACAACTTCAAAAATGTAGTCCAAGTGATAGAGGCTGTATCGAGCGAGGAATATCAGCGTTAAGAAAAGCGGATAAAATTTTAGATGATCACTTTAAGACATGTGCACAGACCAATGATGCCTCTTGTGTAAAAAATCATTTAGAGCAAATTCTAGCAAGTGATGCTTCACCTGAAATGAAAGAAACCATTCAGTTACTGAAACAACTTGGCATATCGACAGAAACAATGGGGCTTTTGAATGAGACTACTGAGTACTCACAGAAAGGAACTAAATTAGTTGAAGATGCACGTGCAGGAAAAGATTTAGGTTGTATTAGTGGGACAACTCAAAACTGTATAGCACCAATTCCTGAAAAGACTTTTGGTGGTAAGGTTGGCACTGTAATTAATGATATGACAGTTCGCCAACTTGCAGCTGTTTTAGGAGCAAAATTCGATCCTTTAACTGGTAAGGAAATTACACCAAAAGAAAGGCAAGATGCTAAAGTTGGAATGTTAGGTTTAGGGTTTACCAAGACAGTATCTGGCGTAACACGTCTCAGTGATGATGTATTAATAGCAATTGAAAAACAGTACGGTAAAGAGATTGCCGAACAAATGCTGGGTGGGAATGTATTTTCACCATCATCAAAGAATCCACTTGCTAAGGATGCAATACCAAGAAATACAGATAGACTTGTTTTGGATCAGGGTCAGTCTCCAACTTGTGGGCATAATTCTTGTGCAATGGTTTTGGATACATTGGGTAAGCCTGTAAATGTAGAATCTTTAATTGCTTCGGTAAGACCTACTGAGAAAGGTATTTTATCTAAGGATGTTGCAGATATGCTGAGTAGAAATAAAGTTGAAACTATATTCCTTAATGGACGTACTATCAATGATCTTAGTCGCTATACCGATAAAGGAACCCCAGTTATTGTAAGAATTATTGATTCTAAAAATCCACAAGACTTCTCACATTTTGTTGTAGTGGATGGTATCACCGAAAGGTCAGGGCAAAAAGTGGTTGCAATTCGCGATCCACATGGTAAAAGTTATTTTAGTCCAGTTGAGACTTTTAAGAAAGCGTTTACTGGTGAGGCTATAATTCCAAGGAATTTTAAATAATGTTGCAGGTTCAAGTTAAATTTGTAGATGATCTTCATACAGAAAATATGCTTAAGACAGCACAAATACCGTGCTTATGTAAGATTGCTAAAAATTTTGAGATTGATTTTTTAGTCGCTTATCCTCAAGTTACAGGCATTGTAACAGGTTGGGATTATAAAGAGCTTGCTTTAAGAGTGGGTGCTGGTGCTGGTGGAGAGTATCTTCATTATAACTATGGCTTAATTACTTTATCTAAGCTTGAGAAAGATTTATATATTATTGAAAACTTGTGTATGTTCGAATCAGGAAGTGGATGGCTTCCAGTAGTTGAAAATAGAGAATATAGTCATGTAGCTGAAGTTGAAGAACCAGATTGGTTGAAAAATATGTAGTTTTTATAGAAACCTAGGTATGTACCTCAAGTCTATGTCAAAGCAAGAGTCGGTGATCTAAAAGGAGAGGGTACACTCATCTCAGCGGATTCAATTCAATTGGATGTACAGGGTGACGTATTTAATTCAGGTACCATTGCAGGACGACAAGCCGTTGTTTTAAATGCTGAGAATGTCGAAATACTGAATGGACGAATTCAAGCGAATCAAGTTGGGCTCAATACAAGCATAGATTTAAATATTGTTGGTGGTCAAATTCAAGCTGAATAAGCTGTTGATTTAAATGTAGGACGAAACTTTAACATAGAAAGTTCAACACAGCACAGTGAGAATAAGATCGGAGAAAGTGCCTTTACTTATACAGGTCTTGATCGTGTTGCAGGTGTTTATACCAAAGCACCAACAGAGATTAAATCGAGTGATACTGAAAACCTAAAAACCTCGATTTCAATTCGTGTTGGTGGTGATACGACGATTAAAAGGGCCGAAGTCCTCAACCAAACAGGGCATACTCGTATTGAAAACCAAGGTAATTTGAATATTGGTGGTATAACAACTGAAATTAATAACCGCGGATATGCAGATCAAAATAACTATAATTATAGTAAAAAGCAGCAAGATGTAGGTTCAGTGATTCAAAGTGTCGCTGACACCCGTTTACATGCTGAAAATATCGCAGTGAAAGGTTCACAAGTTTCCAGTGAGCAGGGTTCAACGATACTTTCTGGCCAGCAGGACATTGATATTTCGGAAGGTAGAAATGTCGCAGAAATTGAACAAGCAGCTCAATTTTCTAGTAAGGGGGTATTAAGTAGCAAAGTAGAACAAAAACGTACGCACAAACAAAATGATGAGGCTATTGCTAGCACCATAGATGGCAAACAGGTGATTCTTGATGCCAACAACATCAAGATTCAAGGCAGTCAGGTGGTGTCAGATGAGTTGACCCAAATCCAAGCCAAAGAAAATGTCAGCATTATTGGTGCTGAAAATAAATATCTCAACGAAACGGCACAAAGTGTTAAAAAATCGGGATTGATGTCGAGTGATGGAATTGGCTTTAGTGTTGGTAAAAAGCAAGACACCACTTTACAGACCGGCCAACAACTTACCAATAGTGCCGCTCAGGTGGGCAGCTTAAATGGCAATACCAATATTATTGCAGGTAAGACCTATCAACAAACAGGCAGTACAGTTTCATCGCAAAAAGGTGATGTAAATGTACAGGCACAACAAATCAATGTAGAAGCGGCCAAAGAACAACAAGATAGTCTATACAAACATGAGATGCAGCAGAAAGGTCTGACCATTGCGGTGAATGTACCCGTAGTGACTGCGGTACAAAGTGCGGTTGAGTCGACCAAGCAAGTGGGCCAGAGCAAGAATGATCGTGTGAATGCCATGGCAGCAGCCAATAGTGCATTTGATAGCTACAAGGCAGGTCAGACGTTATCAAAATTAAAAGATATCGCCAGCTCAGGAGGCAATCTTGCAAAAGCGGCGAATGTGAGTGCCACGATGTATAACCAAGCTTTAATCAAGCGAGGAAATATTTCAATATATAGAAGGTCAAGTTACAGTCGGTATTGAAACAGAAGTATCTGCTTCAGGAAGTGCGAATAAAACCAATATCAATGCTAACTATGCTTCGGTACAAGATCAGGCAGGAATATATGCAGGCGATGACGGTTATCAGATCAATGTGAAAAACAATACCGATTTAAAAGGCGCGATCATCACCTCAGACTCACTTGCGGAAACCTTGAATAAAAACAGCCTCAGCACAGGCACGCTCACCTATACGGATATTCACAACCAGACCGAATACGAGGCCAAAGGCCTAGGAGTAAGTGGCGGCGTAAATTTGAAAGGCGGATGGGATGGCAGTGGAAAAAATAAAGAAGGACGACCAAGCAATAGCGTCAACAAATCAGTGGGCTTTGGATTAGACAGTGACAAAGACAGTAGCGTGACCAAGAGTGGTGTTAATACTCAAAATATCACCATAACAGAAACCATTACCCAGCAGGCACTCACAGGCAAAACCACAGCACAAGCCAAAGCGGACATATACACCACAACCAGTACCGAAACCGCAAAAGAGAACAGTGGAGCAATTGCGAATAACTTTGACAAGGACAAAGTACAAAAAGAGATCGGCACACAGATCGCAGTGACGAAGCGGTTTGACGAAAATAGACAGGCAGCCAAACAAGAAGTTAATACTTTATCGGATACAGCCAAAGAACAATATGAAAAGGGTGAGATTACAGAAGCACAATATCAAGCCAAACGGGAAAATTACAAAAACTTAGGCCTGCTGATCGATACAGTGGCGTCAGGCTTATCCGCTCCGACAAGTTCAGGTATAGGAATAGCAACCGCGACACTCAGCCCAGCGGCAAGTTATAAGATTGGTCAATATTTCAAAGAACAAGCGAATAATAATCCAAATGGACAACTGACGAGTGGTCAAGAAGCGGCACATATTCTAGCGCATACGGTACTTGGCGCAGCAGTTGCGGCGGCTGGTGGGGTAATCCCCCCTAAAAATAAAAGGATGTAAAAGTAGAATTTTCTTTTAAGATAGAATCAGGAGATTCTGCATGAAAACCTCTAAATTTACTGACAGCCAAATCATGTCCA
>NZ_JAKIVI010000014.1:0-92929 GCF_023614015.1 Acinetobacter sp. ACZLY 512 | reverse complement strand
GTCCCTGTATGCGTTGTAAATACACCTGACTGTTCAGGGCGGGATCTGAGAAGGTCACGTGCAAGGCGCGTTGCTGTGTGCCTAATCCCAAGCGTTCTAATACGCCAAATAAATTAATCGACATTGTTATTATCAGTAAAACTCATACTTATGTTGAATTTTACGCAGATTTAATGTGATTTTCTATACAGATTTGTATATCTATTTAATTCACTCAATATTTGGTTTATTCTAAATTTTGAAACCCAGAATCAAGCCACATACATGCTTTCCCAGAAATCATGCCAGATATCCAGAAATTCATGGGTTATAGCGTTTAGTTCATCCGTGCGGGATGTATCTAGCGCTTGTGTTAATAACATCCAAATATCATCTTCATGATTATCGTCATTTGCAAGACTATGACCACAGCCCACTACCCCATGACACTCATAGTAACCAGATGAAAATTTCGGATCAAATTTCGCTACATTAATAGAAAGCACTTCACTATAAACAATGACCTGCTGTTCGGTAATCGCCAAGATTAGTAACAAGGCTTGATAATCATGAAAATGTGACGCGATATAATCGCTTACTCGATGTGCCTGTGAAACAGTCTGCGCAAGGTCATTTGTATCTAAAGACAATGCTTCTAGAAGCTGTAAAAAATAGGTAAGGTGTGCTTTGCTAGGCGAACTCAATGCCAAATCTAGTGTATTAAATCCTAATTCATCAATCAGGTTTAAAGACAATAAATAACGAGCATAAACTTTTGCTTTCACTCGCATATCAGTTTTAATATTTTGGTTTTTTCCAAAGTATGCGCATCAAAAATGAGCATACTCAATGCATCTGTAAATATTTTTACGATTGCAACAAAGTAGTTTAAATGAATTGTTTTTAAATGATGAAGGCTAAGCGTAGAACTTTGCAGCTGATTTAATATGGGATGTTGGAATAATGCATGCTGTTCAACGCTTTGTTTAAGCAATTGAATCTGTGCTTGATGAAGGTTCCATTGATCTAATGTTAGGGAGTTTTTGATGAAATTTAATGCTTTAGTGCGTGCATTTTCTGATTGGGTGAATGAAAACTTGTTCATCGTCAAGTGTCTATTCTATACACAGAAACACCTGTGTGTTAAAGATATTTTGAAAGATTAATCTACATAAATATAACATTTATTCAAAGTTTATTTATGAAACTTTATATTAATTTTACAGATCAATTGTTCTTCGATCAGTACAAAATCTTATTAAACTTTGCCAAAAGCCCTACTTATAAATATTTCTTGATTCTGTTAGACTTTATTCAGATTTTACTATGCTCTTTCAAGTGTAGACTTAAACGGATTTTTCATCATTTCATTTCCCATGAAAAAAACCTCGAAATTGCATTTTTTGAGTACATACATGTCTTTGGCAGGAACCTCTAAACATGTCGAAAAAAGATGACATTATTAATACCGCCTTGCGTCTTTTTAATTCCCATAGCTATAACTCAGTCGGGATTGATCGGATCATTCTTGAGTCTGGTGTTGCAAAAATGACTTTCTACAAATACTTTCCTTCTAAGGCAAAGTTAATTGAAGAATGTTTGAATCAACGTAATCAAAATTTGCAAGCTTCTCTGAATGCAACGATCAATGGTTGTGATGATAACGATCCTCTAAGTAAAATCAGAGCAATCTATCTTTGGTATTCGGCATGGTTCGAAACCGAAGATTTTAATGGCTGTATGTTTCAAAAAGCCGTGGAGGAGATTTTTAAGATCTATCCTTCTACGATCAAACCTGCAACTGAGTACAAAGAATGGCTGACTGAACTCATCACGACCCTACTCACTGAACTGGACATACAAAACCCAGGACAACTCGCGAATCTACTCATCAATATTTTAGATGGCATGACCATGCAAGCCTTAATTGAGCGCAATTCGGTTAAAATTGAGGAATACTGGTCACGCGTACAGCGCTTGATTAAATTTGAGCAAACCTGCGCTTAAAAAATTTAGCGTGAGTATTATTCTTTTTATATCTCACGCCTGCGTCTGAAGTTTCCCAATTAACCACCAAAATAATCATTAGCAGCCAACCGATTTGTGTAAATTTAAATTTACACTTATTATTATTCTCTTATACAGACTTGTCTGTTTTTTGTATTGTAACGTAAAAAAAGGTCAGGATGTTGAATTTTACTCATTGTTTTGATGAATAAAATTCAGTTTTTTATAAGATTTATTCATATTATCAATTCTTACACGCTATTTAACCAGAAATATATCTATCATACTTTGCTTTCATTTATAATGTTTCTCAGAAAAAATGTGGGTGATTGAATGAACCAAAGACTCCAAATTGAAACCATGCGAGATGCTGCCGATGATGTCGTGACAATTTTGAAGTCTCTTGCAAATACAGATCGGCTCCTGATTTTATGCCATTTGGCAAATTCAGAACTTAACGTGTCTCAAATTGAAGAATGCACCAATATTTTACAGCCTACGCTTTCGCAGCAATTAATGATGCTGCGTAAGAGCGGTACGGTGAACACTAGACGCGATGGTAAACAAATTTTTTATTCAATAAAGGATGAAAAAATGATCAATTTACTATCTACGTTGTATCAACTTTACTGTCCTCAATAAGTATTTTTTCTTTTAAATCGCTTAAAAAATATCATAACGCCTGAAAACCCATCATTTTTTTAAAAAACATTTAGGATTTTTTTTAGTTATGTATAAAATAGCAGCCTTATTTTCTTCTGGCCGATAAAGCTTGTAGGCTGCGCTTTATGTTTTCTAAATTTTTTCGCTTGAGTCTTGTGACCAAGATTTTTATTGCCATAATCTTGGGATTCCTTGTTGCGTTTCTATTTCCAGACGTTACGCCTTTTTTGAGTATATTTGGTGAAATTTTCATCAAGGCTTTGAAAGCTGTAGCACCTATTCTAGTATTTATTTTAGTAATTGCTTCAATCACCAATTTTGAGACTGGGCAAAGTGCTAAAAATATTAAACCGATTATTGCACTTTATGTGATAAGCATGCTGTTGGCCGCAGTTTCAGCAGTCATTGCCGATTTACTTTTCCCAACGAAATTGATACTTGCATCACATGGTGATCAAGCATTTCAACCACCGGGTAGTTTATCAGATATCTTAAAAAACCTGATGCTCAGCTTTGTTGCTAATCCAGTGGTTGCTTTGAGTGAAGCTAACTTTATTGGTATTTTAGCTTGGGCAGTTATTTTGGGTACAGCGTTTCGTCATAGTAGTCAAACCACCAAAACATTTTTACAAGATTCTGCCGACGCGATTGGTAAAGTGATTCATTTGGTCATTAGCTTTGCACCACTGGGTATTTTTGGTCTTGTTGCAGTGACTTTTGCCAACTCAGGTATGGAAACACTAAAAAGCTACTCGCATTTATTGGCTGTTTTACTCGGAGCGATGTTCTTTGTCGCACTGGTAGTGAATCCTTTCCTTGTGGCATGTGTCACCAAGCGCAATCCGTATCCATTGGTATTTAAATGCTTACGCGAAAGTGGAATTACTGCTTTTTTCACAAGAAGCTCAGCCGCAAATATTCCGGTCAATTTGGATCTTGCACGACGCTGTGGTGTCGATGAATCGACGACCAATGTCGTTGTTCCACTTGGTTCGACCATTAACATGTGTGGTGCAGCAATTACCATTACGGTACTCACACTTGCAACAGTGAATACTTTAGGTATTCATGTTGATATTTGGACCATGATGATTTTATGCGTTGTAGCGAGTATTTCAGCATGTGGTGCGTCGGGTGTGGCAGGTGGTTCCCTACTGTTAGTACCAGTCGCATGTAGCTTATTTGGTATATCTTCAGATATTGCAATGCAAGTCGTTGCAATCGGTATGGTTATTAGCGTACTTCAAGATTCAACTGAAACGGCCTTGAATTCATCTACAGATGTGTTGTTTGTTATTGCAGTTGATCAGGCTTCAAAATCATAATACATTCAAATTGTTGATTTGTATTTGATGTTTTTTTATGCCACTTCAAAGTTTACCGAACTGGATTCAATGTATTGTCTTTGTGCTGGCACTCAATGCCGGCACAATTAACGTATTGGCACTTATTACAGTCATTCATCAATCTGTCTCACATATGACAGGCAATATCAGCATGCTTGCGATTGATCTCGTAAAATGGCAGCCGCATACCATGCTGTATTTGTTTTTGATTGTTATTAGCTTTCTGATGGGTTCGTTTTGTAGTGGTTTTATTCTAGGTAATACCCCATTATCATTTCATCGTCGTTATGGTTTAACTTTAAATTTAGTGGCCTTATTATTGGTATTAACTTGGCTGACGGTCAGATACGATCCTCATCTTGGTCTGCTCTGGTCGTCGATGGCTATGGGTGTTCAAAACGCCATGATGAGTCATTATAAAGGGGCAATTATACGCACTACACATCTGTCTGGAGTACTCACTGATCTAGGTTTATCAATGGGCTACAAAGCAAAAGGCCTACCCGCAGATAGACGTCGTGTAATCTTGCATCTTTTAATCGTACTCGGATTTTTTCTTGGTGGCGTCATTGCTACAATAGCCTATTCGCATTGGCTCATGAATACTTTCTTGCTACCAGCACTACTTACGGTATTGCTCAGCGCAGTTTATTGGTTTTTGAGCTATGAACATTTAAAACGACACAGTTAAATTTTGGATTGTCATTATGGTAAAAAATGCGCTTCAAGCTCAGCTTTTAAAAGCAGGTTTGGTCGATAACAAAAAAGCGAACAAACTCACCAAGCAGGCAAAGCATGAGCATCGAACTGGTCAAAGTAATGAAGCAGAACTGAAAGCCAATATTGAACGAGCTCAGCTTGAAAAATTACAAAAAGACCAGAGTTTAAATCAAGAGAAACAGAAGGTACTTGAACAAAAAGCGTTGCTTGCTTCGATTGTACAAATGATCAAACAACATAAAATCAAAGATACATCAGGAGATGTGGCTTATCAGTTTATTGATCAGAACAAGATTAAAAAAGTGTATGTTTCACAGCAAGTTTATAATGCATTGGTTTCTGGTTCATTGGTCATTGCAAAAGATCAAGACAGTTATGCATACTTACCCAAACCATTGGCAGATAAAATTGATCAGAAAATGGAAGGCTTTATCTTGGTAAATCATTCACAGAAAAATGATCAGGCTACAGATGAAGAAGATCCATATGCAGATTATGTGATTCCTGATGATTTGATGTGGTAAGAAATTGAAGTAAATTTAACCGCATGTATTGGGCATGTATGGTTTTATTAATAAAACGTACAAAAAAAGTAGCAATACGAACATCTTAAATATCAAGCCTTTACACTATACTCTTTCACTAAGCATGGGTGTAGAGGTTTGAATTTTTTACAATATATAAGAGAAATACAAAACTGGATCGGCCAATATCCATGGCTTGAGATGCTGTGTTCGATTGCTATCCTGATTTTTTTTGCCGTTTTGGCAAACTTTATAGCAAAACAAATTGTGGTACGGGGCGTTCGTAAAGCAATTAGTAAGCTAAAGTTTATTAACCAGTCCCTTTTTGCCCAGCATAGCGTGATTAGACGCATTTCAAATATTGTTCCCGCTATCGTGATTATGAACGGGATCAGTAGTGTTCCTCACTTGTCCAGTAAAATGATTACTTTAGTACAAATGGGTGCACAGGCATTTATCTTTTTAACCATTGCGCTTGCGATTAGTGAATTTTTAAATATTTTCAATCTGGCTTATCAGCGTAATCCTAATTCTAAAAATAAACCCATTAAAGGCTATTTGCAGCTGATCAAACTCATGATCTTCATTGTCTGTGCTTTAATGGTTTTGGGAACTTTCTTGAAAAAAGATGTGTTCACCTTACTGGCCGGCTTTGGTGCCATGGCAACGGTGCTCATGTTGGTTTTTCAAAATACGATTTTGTCATTGGTCGCGAGTGTACAAATCTCATCTTATGACATGGTACGTATTGGTGACTGGATTGAGATGCCTTCACTCAATGCGGATGGCGATGTCATTGATATGTCATTACATACGGTGACCGTACAAAACTTCGATAAGACCTTTACAACAATTCCTACCAATAAGCTCATCACAGATACCTTTAAAAACTGGCGCGGTATGAGTGAATCTGGCTGTCGTCGCATTAAACGCTCGTTGTTTATCGATCAAAGCAGTATTCACTTTATGTCGGAAAAAGAACAAGACAAACTCAAAAGCTTTATTTTACTGAATCAATATCTTGATCTAAAAAAATCTGAAATTACATCATTTAATGAGCAACTGAGTAATCAATCAGTGTATAACCAGCGGCGTTTAACTAACTTAGGTACGTTTCGCGCATATATTGAATTTTATCTGAAGCAACACAGTGGAATTGCACAGAATCAATCTTTAATCGTGCGTCAGCTTCAACCGACTAGTAAAGGGATTCCACTTGAGATTTATGCGTTTACCAACACAACCGCATGGAATGCTTATGAAGCCATTCAATCTGATATTTTTGATCACTTACTGGCTATTACACCTGAATTTGGCTTGAAAATTTATCAGGCACCTTCAGGTACCGATATGAAATCTCTTGCGCACGCTGTAAACGACGCGGTGTAATAGCTGTCTACTCGATGAATTAAGATGGTTGTGCACCTTGTGTGGGCAACCATTTTACAAAACCAAGCCCCAATAAAACCAATAAACCAGCACATAAAAAAATCACTGGCGCAGTTAACGTCTGCCAAAAGTGACCTGCCAATAAACTACCAGAAGCCACCCCCAAGCCCCACATGGTGCTGTACAGTGCTTGCCCCCGACCTTGCTGACCTGCGGTAAAATGACTAAAAACCAACCGCATTGCCAGCAAATGAAATAAACCAAAACTAAAGGCATGCATCGTCTGGGCGAGCAATTGCCCCCAAAAATGCTCGACCATATATCCAGCAAGTATCCACCGAATACTGGTCATGATAAGACACACCGATACCAAAATGCGCATTGAATAACACGCCAATAATGTGTGTGCATAGGCAAACATGATAATTTCTGATAACACGCCTATGGCCCACAAAGTACCAATTTGTGTGGTGCTATACCCTGCTTCTTTTAAAAAATTACTGTAAAAACTATAAAATGGCGCGTGTGAGAACAGCATAATAAATTCGATAGCAAAAAAAGCCATGACACTAGGTCGCTTTAAAATTGGCCATAACGGTTCTAGTTGTCGCTGGGCTGTTGGTGCCTTTGTTGGTTCTTTAATTTGAAATGACCAGATAAACGCAAGAAAGGAAATACAGAGTAGTAAAATTGGCAGCATTGAAACGGGAATAATTTCTAATAATGCCCCTATACCAAATACGCTGCTAATGAACCCGACAGATCCCCATTTTCGAATTTTACCGTATAGTTCGGCGCGCTTGTCTCCTAGCCAAAATAAAGTAACGCCTTCGAACTGCGCTAAGATTGCATTTTGAAAAAAACTGAAAATCAGCATGAGTAAGGCAATCGATTGAAGACTTTTTGAAATTAAAAAAATCGTAAACCAAATACATGCTTCCATCCAAGTTGCGATTCGTACCAATAACATTCGTTTGCCCGTTTTATCTGCTACCCATCCCCAAATGAACGGTGCAAAAAAACGTGTGATGATCGCGATTGAAGATAGAATTCCAATTTCTTGATAATTGAAGCCCTGATCTTGAAGATACAAGCTCCAATACGGCATGAATGTACCCACTATGGCGTAATAGAAAAAATAAAATCCGCCAAGTTTGGTTTGTATTGTGAGTGCTTGCATGTGATTGCTTTATCTTGCGTTTTTACAAGATCAATCATAGCAAAAGTTGATATATTTGTACTGGCTGAAATCAAATCCATTTGAAACGTTACTGGTATTGTTTCTCGGATCTACTCAAATCAATATCATGAATCTGAGCTAGAGTGTTTCTAGCCCAGATTTTTATTTCATTTAAAATAGTATGACGCTTAAATCAACTTATTTCTTTTTGACTATAAAGCTGCTTACAACAGCTTTACGAACGATCTGATCAAATTCTACTTTTGAAAAACCTGATCTATTTTTATCTTTTGAATTCCCGGTGAACATATCGAATAGTTTCATTTTTAAGTCTGCCAATACGTTTGCTTATCTTTAATTTATCGACAACCTATGTATATATCCATGTGAGTTCTAATTTTATATTGTTCATTAAGTAACCAAAAAACACTTCTACAGTAATCAAAGTTTTCACATTGTACAGATTGGATTTAGATGACCAAATTTTTTAACACGCGATAACAAAGCAAACATACCTATATTTAAGAAGCTTGATTTCATCACATTGATAGGTTCTTTTTTTACCAGGTCATGATCTTTCGGAATTGTCTTTCACGCTTTAGTAAGCCCAATACTTTTTTACGGGCTTTGATTTCTTCTTCTGTATACGGCAGTAGTTCAATCAATTCCGATAGTGCAAGATCTGCATGTTCAATCAGGAAACCGTCTTGCTCGATCGTCCATTGTCGTATTACTGGAACAGCTTTCATATTTTTACGAAGTCGCGTCATATTTGATCGGGCTCAAATCTATTATAAATAAAGCCCAATTTTTGATTGGGCTTTATTTATAATATTAAGTGTCTTCTATTTCAATAGGATCACCGTCTTCAGGTCGTTGATGACGTTCTCCATCATCTGCGGGATCGACACTTGAACCATCTTTGGTAATGGTATTGTACAATTCATCTTCTTTTTTGTCGTCTAAGTACTCTTCATCCTCAAAATCGTGAGGTTCACTGTCGTCATCAAAATCAAGAGGCTTTTCTTCATCGATCATATTAAGTCTTCCTTATCATGTTGTTGGTTATAATGAGTATGCTTTCACTGAATCACTATTAAATATCGGTTCAGTTGGATGCTCAGATTTTTCTTTGAATACTCATTAACTAAACCGAGTACTCAATACGTGTATCTGGGTGATAAAATTTGCCTTCAGCATCTACTTCTACTTGATGTCCATCAATAAAGATCAATTTCACAGCATGAACCATATGTGAAGAACCATGGTCTAATTCTGGCTCTGATCGTGCTGAGGCGCACAGTGCAGCAACTTCGCGCTCATTACCATGTTGATCTTTGACAGTTATTATTTTTTCAGAAAGACTCATTTTGTCTTGATCCTTATAAGGTTTGAGAACATTTGAGCCTTGTTTATAGCATAGAGAATTCGAGCTATACCCAAAATACTGCAAAGAGACTGTCAATCTACAACCCATTCATATACAACTGTAATTTTAGATCAACATAAGTTACGCAACTGCTAATAAAGTGTCAGTCTATGTATCTAAAAAGCGAAAAATAGGTGCTGTAACCCTATTTAGCCACTCTTAAACCTAGATCGCGACCAGCTCCTTAATTCCTTTTTCAGACATTTCATCTCCACGTCCAGACGCAATAATTTGTCCACGTGCCATCACGGTATACGTATCGGCTAACTCTTCAGCAAAATCATAAAACTGCTCGACCAGAATAATTCCCATATCGCCCTTTTGTGTCAGGTGTTGAATTACTTTGGCGATGTCTTTAATAATTGACGGCTGAATTCCCTCTGTTGGCTCATCCAAAATCAAGATACGAGGTTCAGATGCCAATGCTCTTGCAATTGCCAGTTGCTGCTGTTGCCCACCAGAGAGATCTCCACCACGGCGATATTTCATCTCCTCTAAAACTGGAAACAGCTCGTATAAAGAGTTTGGCACCATTTTAGTTTTAGCACCTGAAAATTTAGCCATTCCAATAAGGATATTTTCTTCAACGGTGAGCGTCGAAAATATATCTCGCCCTTGCGGAACATATGCAAGGCCAGCTCGTACACGCTGTTCGGGCGACAGTTTTGAGATATCCTTACCATCTAAAATAATCTGCCCAGATTTAATCGGCAGTAATCCCATCAGGCATTTTAACAAGGTAGTTTTGCCCACTCCATTTCGCCCTAGCACAACACTGCAATGTCCACACGCTGCACTCAATGAAACATCGCGCAAAATATGGCTGCCACCATAAAACTGATTGATTTGTTGAATATTGAGCATGTGTCTATCCTATCGACCTAGATATTTTTCAATAACGTCTTCATTGGCTTGTACCTCTGCCAATGTTCCTTCTGCTAAAATAGCGCCTTGAGCCAGTACGGTCACTTTTTCACTGATCGTATCGATAAAACTCATATCATGTTCCACCACAATCAAGGTATGTTGCTTTTTAAGCTCCAAACAAAGCTCCGCAGTACGCTCAGTTTCTGCATCGGTCATACCCGCAACGGGTTCATCTAATAAAATCAGTTTTGGCTGCTGCATCAGCAGCATTCCAATTTCAAGCCACTGCTTCTGACCGTGTGAAAGTAATCCCGCAGTTTTATGGCGAAAGTCCTTTAATCGAATTTGTTCGAGTGTTTGCTCCAAAGCCACTTGAGTTTCAGAGGACAATTTTGCGAAAAAACTCCGTTTTACAGTTTTATCTTTCGGTGCTGCCAACAGTAAATTTTCCATCACGCTAAAATTTTCAAATACTGTCGGTTTTTGAAATTTACGGCCGATTCCAGCCTCAGCAATTTGCTCCGTGGTCATTTTGGCTAAATTATAGTTTTGACCGAAAAATGCAGTACCTTGAGTAGGACGAGTTTTGCCAGTAATGACATCCATCAGTGTTGTTTTTCCCGCACCATTTGGGCCAATAATGCAGCGTAGCTCGCCTTCATTGATGTATAAAGACAGATCATTTAAAGCTCTAAAGGAATCAAACCAGACACTGACATTTTCAAGATAGAGCGCAATACCATGACTAAAATCTGCACCCTGAACCTTAGTCCTGCCGTATCCTTCACCATATTGTCCGCCATGCGGTGGTGTTTCGAATTGCACTTCGCTCATTTAATTTTTCTCCTTTTTAAAGCGGTCAAACAACCCCACCACACCTTTTGGCAGAAATAAGGTCACCACAATAAATAAACCACCCAAAATAAGTAACCAATACTCTGGAGCAGCCACGGTAAAGTATGTTTTAACTGCATTAATCAGCCCTGCTCCCAATATTGGTCCAATTAGCGTTCCACGCCCGCCTGCAGCCACCCAAACGGCCATTTCAATGGAGTTGACAGGGTTCATTTCGCTCGGGTTAATAATCCCAGCCTGTGGGACGTAAAGCGCGCCTGCTATTCCAGCGATTACAGCCGACAACACCCATGCCGAAAGTTTGTACCAAAGCGTACGATAGCCTAAATATTGCAAGCGGTTTTCGCTGTCCCGAATTGCACCCAACACGCGCCCATAAGGACGATTCATCAAGCTACGTAAGCCAATAAAACACAACATGAGTATAAATGCAGTCACGCAACACAAACTGGCACGTGTAGGTGCTGAAGTAATGTCGAAACCTAAGATCGTTTTGAATCCAGTAAAGCCATTATTACCGCCAAAGCCCGTTTCATTTCGAAAAAACAATAATGCTGCAGCAAAGGTCATGGCCTGAGTAATGATTGAAAAATATACCCCTTTAATTTTTGAGCGAAATGCAAAAAATCCAAATACAAACGCAATCACACCAGGGACTAAAACCACCAATAGCAGCGCCCAGATAAAATGCTCGGTGCCCAACCAAAACCATGGCAAATCATTCCAGCTTAAAAAACGCATGAAATCGGGCAATCCATCACCAGCCGACTCACGCATAAGGTACATGCCAAAAGCATAACCGCCCAGTGCAAAGTAAAGACCGTGCCCCAAACTTAAAATTCCGGCATAGCCCCAAACAAGGTCGAGTGCAAGTGCCACCAGTGCCAAACACATAATTTTGCCAATCAGTGTGACCCAGTACGCAGACAAATAAAAAGCAGAATCAACAGGTGCCAGATGCAACCAAGGTAGAACTAAAAGCACCACAAAACAAAGTACGATGAGTACGGCGCTCAAGGGTTTGTCTGCAAACAATAAAGTGAATTTCATGTGCGTCTTACTCCACAAACCGGCCTTTGATGGCAAATAACCCTTGTGGACGTTTTTGAATAAACAAAATCACAAGCACCAAAAGAATAATTTTTGCAAGTACAGCACCGAGTCCAATTTCAAGTATCGTGCCACTTACCCCTAATCCAAGCGCAGCCAGTACGGCGCCCCAAACCTGCCCCACACCACCCACTACCACCACCAAAAATGCATCGATAATGTAATTTTGTCCTAAATCTGGCCCCACATTTCCAACCTGCGCCAAGGCACAGCCTGCCAAACCTGCAAGCCCAGAGCCTAAGCCAAATGCAAGCATATCAATGCGTGCAGAACGTATGCCGACTGCACGAGCCATTTGACGATTTTGAGTCACTGCGCGTACAAACAATCCAAAACGAGTTTTGTTGAGTAGCACAAGCAGAATCAATAAAATCGCAACGGTAAAAGCAATGATGGCCATTCGGTTATACGGCAACATCAAACTCGGTGTGAGTGCTATTCCGCCGCTTAACCATGCAATATTGGATACTTCGACATTTTGTGCTCCAAATACCATGCGTACCAGTTGCATCAAAATTAGACTTACCCCAAATGTAGCCAGCAAAGTTTCAAGCTGTCTTCCGTATAAGGGCCGAATAATAGTTCGTTCAATCAGCATGCCAATTAATGCACTGATCAAAAATGCCGCTGGTATTGCAGCGATTAAGTACCAATCGACCCAAGCAGCCAAATGCGCTTTAAATAGACTCTGGATCACGTAGGTGGTATAGGCACCGATCATGATCAGCTCACCATGCGCCATATTGATCACACCAAGTAAGCCATAAGTAATGGCCAGACCTAGCGCCGCAAGCAATAAAATGCTGGCCGTGCTTATACCTGAAAAAAGATGACCAGACCACTCACTGATCTGTAAACGTGTTTTGATTTGGTTTCTGGCATCTTGTAATGCCGCTGTGAGTTCAGGATGAATTTGAGCAAGGCTCAGCTCATGTTCAACCAAAGCCAGAACATCTGGTCGGTTGGAGGCTGAGAGGGTTTTAATGGCTGCTATTTTAGTGAATACATCTGAGCTGTTGTAATCTAGACGTGCCTTAAGCTGTGCAAGTCGCGCTTTTACCTTATTGTTGTTTTCTTTTAAATATAATTGTTTGATAAAACCACTGTCTAGCTCTGCAATATTGTTTTCTAGTATATCTACTGCCTGTAAGCGTTGAGTGGCATCTTCAGAATTAAGCTTGGCTTTGGCCTGCCCAAACGTCAGTGCTTTTCTTAAAGTATTCACCAGTGTGACTTGAGATAAATCTGAAGGCCATGTGGTGATGACTTTTTCATCGGGATAGCTCAAGAGCGTTTGTTCATCTTTAAGTAGATAGGTATTACCTGAACTATCGGTATAAAGTTGATTGTCGTCGATATAACCAACAAGTTTGTCCAGTGATTCTAGACTGGCAGGCCACTGATTAAGCATCGTCCGACGAGCTGTAAAATCTGACCGAACAAAAGTTTGTATCGCATCATCGTGCACTACAGCCGCCGTGTGGGAGAGTGATGTCTGTGGCTGACTGCTATTTTCAGTTGCCCACACAGATACACAACAAAGCTGTATGAAAAGCATCATCATCGCCCAGCGCCGAATATGGTTAAACATAGTAAACCCTTGCTATGTGAATATTTTTTAAGCTTGACTGAGGTTGGCCTGTATCAATGCGTACAGGCCCTCGTTGATTTGTTATTTTGGAATGTACGGGCTCCACGGCTCCGCACGAATCGTGGTTGGTGTTTTATAGACCACATCAAATTGGCCATCAGCACGAATTTGACCAATCATGACTGGCTTTTGTAAATGATGATTGGTTTCATCCATTTTTAAGGTATATCCAGACGGTGCTGCAAACGTCTGGCCAGCCATGGCTGTACGGACTTTATCCACATCGGTTGAGCCTGCTTTTTCGACTGCCTGTTTCCACATATTAATCCCCACATAGGTGGCTTCCATTGGGTCATTGGTGACCACTTTTGAGGCATTCGGCAGTTTATACTCCACTGCATACTGTTTGAATTTATTGATAAAGTCGGTGTTTTTTGGATTCTTAACCGACATGAAGTAATTCCAAGCCGCTAAGTGACCCACCAGCGGTTTGGTATCGATACCGCGTAACTCTTCTTCACCCACAGAAAAAGCCATTACTGGAATATCGGATGCTTTAATGCCTTGGTTACCCAACTCACGATAAAAAGGCACATTGGAGTCACCATTGATGGTTGAAATCACCGCGGTCTTTTTACCCGCAGCAAATTTTTTGATATTTCCCACAATGGTTTGATAGTTGTTATGACCAAACGGCGTGTACTCTTCCATAATGTCGGCATCTGCAACGCCTTTCGATTTCAAAAATGCGCGAAGAATTTTATTGGTCGTACGTGGGTACACATAATCTGTACCCAGCAACACAAAGCGCTGCGCCTTGCCACCCTCTTCACTCATCAAATACTCCACCGCAGGAATCGTTTGCTGGTTCGGTGCAGCGCCCGTGTAGAATATATTTTTAGACTGTTCCTGACCTTCATATTGAACAGGATAAAACAATAAACCGTTGAGTTCCTCCACCACAGGTAAAACAGATTTGCGCGAAACCGATGTCCAGCATCCAAAAATGACCGCTACTTTGTCTTGAGTAATCAACTGACGTGCTTTTTCTGCAAAAAGCGGCCAGTCTGACGCAGGATCAACCACAACTGGCTCAAGCTTTTTACCTAATACTCCACCTTTCGCATTGATCTCATTGATGGTCATCAAGGCCGTGTCTTTAAGCGAAGTTTCTGAAATGGCCATAGTGCCAGATAAGGAATGTAAAATACCGACTTTAATGGTGTCTGAACTTTTGCTGGCTGGTGCAGACGTGGCCTGCGTTTCCGTGGCTGCCGTTTTGTCTGATGATTTTGAGCATCCTGTGAGTGATAATCCCCCCATTACCGCTGCAATACACAATGAAATGGACATCATTCTTTGCTGTAACATGACTTCTTCTCCAATTTGATCATCTTTAAATTAAAATAATTTTTTTGCGATGAAATATCATTCAAAGAGCATGCCAAAAAATAATTTTTAAGCTTTATATTTTAAATATTAAATCTTTAATTCAAATAATTTTATTTAAAATCAAAATCTTAAATAATAATTATTAATTTTATAATAAATTATCTTCTTACCAACTTAATAATAGGGAAATAAAAAAATAAAATACAAATCTTAGATTATAATGTATTATAAAAATTTGTCTCTACGTCATTTTACGTATAAATCTTCCATTTTCGTCATTTGACTGATCAAGAATAGAAAAAGGTTGAGTTCACTTCCAACTGAACTCAACCCTGTTTTTAAAAACCCACCCCAAAATGACACATGCCGAATAAAAAAAGCACCGAAATGATGAAGATGTGCTCTTGATTTAAAATTTCACATTAAGTGAAAGTTGAGCCGTTCGTGGTGCACCTAAAAATAAATAGTCATCGCCCATAAATCCACCTACATCACGCCAGTATTGCTTATTGAACAGATTATCAATGGTCAGTCTGAGTGTAGAGTCATAACCACTGACTTTAAAGGCATAAGCTGCACCAAGATCAAACACACTATAACCGCCAACTTTTACAGTTCCAGACTTATTGGCATATTTACTGGCGCTATATTGCATACCCGCCAAGAGTCGTAGACCGTCTATTTGCGCGACGTCATAAGACACATGCGTTGCAAAACGCAGTTTGGGTATATTTTGAATTTGATGCCCTTCGTAAGCATCAACTTCACTTCCTTCCCAACGAGACTTCATCAATGCCAAACTTGAGCTCAGTTCAATTTGTGATGAAAGCTTGCCCGTCAATCCGAATTCGATTCCTTGAGAACGCTGATCACCTTTTTCGATAAATATGAGATTGCCGTCATCAGTAGGTGCAACAAACTGATTATTCTGCTTTAAATCAAAAAGTGCCAAGCTGAGCAAAGCGTTGTTGTACTGCTGTTTGAAGCCCAGCTCATATTGTCGCGACTGAACAGGTGCCAAGACCTGATTGGCATTGCTTGTATACCATGGTGCTGTTCCACCGTCCGCTAAACCTTTCGCATAAGAAAGATAAACTGTTGTATTTTCAAGTGGTCGATAACTTAATGCCATTTGTGGTAAAAATTTTTGAATGTCTGTATGACGATTTTCCGTACCGTCACTGTCATACGCTTTTTCATTTAAATCGATCCATTTTCCACCCAGTAATACTGTCCATTGTGGATCAAGCTCCATTCGATCTGTAAATGCCACAGAAAGCTGCTTACTTTCGAGTGGCTTATATCGATTTCCTAAATCAAATGTAGCGGGTTCAAAATCGGTGGTGTCTTGATAAATATTCCCTGTTCCAACGGGTGTATTAATACCAACATAACGTTTTTGATTTTTTTCTACAGCAGCCAGTTCAAAATTCAAATGATGATGTACAGTTCCCGTTTCAATTTGGCCCTTTAAACTCGATTTGAGTTGTGTGGTCATACGTACATCGTCTGGGCTACGGTAATCGTAAAGATCGTAGTTTCCATCGGCATCAAAGGTATTTTCAATCGGTTTCAAACCTTTATAGGAACCATATGGAAAGGCAATATAATCGTCAATTTTGACATGGCTATAACTCGCACCGATGCTCGCAGCCCAGTCTGAGTTAATTTGATAGCGATACGTCAGGCTGGTGTTCAGCGCAACGTTGGTGACTGGCTTACTCCAGCTTTGATAACCCAGCAATCTGCTCCAAGCCACATCAGTCGGAACTGTTGAGCCGTCGAGTAATTGGTATCCCGGAACTGAACGTTGTTTTTGGCGTTGTGATTCAATATCAAACTGAAGCTGTGATTGATCATCAATCTGCCAATCGAGTGCGAGTGAGCCGAACACACGTTGACCGTTAGCATGCTCGACATAAGGATGAATCTGTTCTTCGGCAAGATTTACGCGATAACCTAAGGTTTGCGCTTTGCCTAAAAAGCCACCGACATCTAGCCCGATAGATGTTCCTCCCTCACTGTTGGCACCCACAGTAACTGAACGAATATCCTCTGGACGCTTTGTAACATAATTGACGACGCCACCGGGTGTCGACATGCCACTTTGAATGGCCGAAATGCCTTTTAGAATTTCTACTCGATCCTTATTTTCAAGTGCAATGTTTTGTTCACCACGAACCACATAGCCATTGAGCAGATAGCTTGAACCTAAAGCCAGCGCAAAACCACGCGAAACAAAATTCGGATAGTAACCGATTGCAGCGTAGCCATCTCCCAAAGCAGCATCATTCTTAATCACATCGGTCATTACTTTGGCTTGCTGATCCTCTAAGCGTGCTGAACTCACGACAGATACAGAAGCTGGAATATCTTTTAACTGCGTTGTACCAAAACCTTCCAGATTAATATTTTGACGCAAATAACTAGAATCTTGCTGATCGGCACTTAACACAATGGTTTCGAGCTGCTTAGATTGAGTTTCGGCAAAACTAAGTGTGCTTAAAGTACCAATACCTGTACCTAAGATCATTTTTAAACAACGAAAAAGAAATGTGGTGGGAAACATCTGGGCGTTTATCATAAATGATCCTGAATACTCAAAACTCAATGTAACTTTGCGTAAGTAAAAATATGTGCAGAGTATATAGGAGTCATGTCCAGATCAAACGCATTGTTTGCTTTATTTGTTGAGTAAAATACAGAATTAAAAGCTTAAAATTTGAAAAAAATCAAAAATTGATTTAAACAATAACTTAGTCAGTTTCTATTACACATGTAGCAAATCATTAGGATTAAAAAAAATGGCCTCATGGAATATCCACTCCGTTGTAGACGGCTTGCAAAAAGCACGGCACGACTGGCGTGAAAGTCAACATCGCACCAAAGAGATGGGAGATCGCGAACTGCCATCTAAAGAGGTTCTTCGGGTCGTGGTTAATGACTTATGCGGCATTTTATTTCCGATGCGACTTGGACCTGCAGAACTTCGCCAAGAAACCGAAAATTACTATATTGCTTATACGCTTGACCGCGTATTAAACGAGCTTTTTATACAAGTGCGCATGGCCTTGCATTATGAGGCAAAGCTGCACCCGAGTACTGTCGATCCAGACATCGATACATATGCCAAAACTATAGTCCAAGATTTTGCCAATGCGCTGCCAGATATCCGCCGTTTACTTGATGAAGACGTGCTCGCGGCTTTTGAGGGCGATCCGGCTGCTCACAGTGTCGATGAGGTACTGATTTGTTATCCGGGATTATTGGCGATTATCTATCATCGCCTTTCACATCAGCTGTATAAGCATGTGCCGCTGGTGTCTAGAATTATTTCTGAACTGGCGCATTCTGCAACAGGTATCGATATTCATCCGGGTGCCCAAATTGGTAAAGGTTTCTTTATCGATCATGGAACCGGCGTTGTGATTGGAGAAACCTGTATTATTGGTGAGCGTGTACGTATTTATCAGGCAGTAACACTGGGTGCAAAACGATTTGAGCTTACCGATGATGGTGGCCTGAAAAAAGATTATGCGCGTCATCCGATTGTAGAAGATGAAGTGGTAATTTATGCAGGTGCCACGATTTTAGGCCGAATTATCATTGGTAAAGGATCTACGATTGGCGGAAATGTATGGCTGACGCACAGCGTGCCTGCGGGAAGCCAAATTTTGCAATCGCCATCTGAATCTTGTAAAAAAGTACCTTAAGGTTATTACCCTCATCATAAATCCACTTCAGAGTATCGTTAAAATATTGAGGAGGTGGATTTATATCTTTTTTATTTAATAATCAAATTCTCTATATTTTAATGACGTCGCGTACCAAAACCGACATAAAAATATTTTTTGTTAAACGTGCAGTGCCATGAGCAATAAAATCGTCAGACATCATTTCGATTTGCTGTAAACTTTCATAATAGATTTGCTCATCGAAGGCAATTTGATCTGAACTACTGCTTTCAACTTTTGAAGAAATCCATTCTTGCTCGAGTATCAATTTTAATCTAGCTAAAAAATCTGTTCGTGTTGAAGCATTATTGACGTGATACAGTATTCGTTCTTGCTCATCTGAACCGATCGAAAAAATCATCTCATACACTTTCATTTTTTATTAGACATAGTTTTACAAAATAAAAAAACCTGTAACCGGGAATGCAAAACCATTACAGGGTTCCCACAATGGAAATCAATTTTGTTAAATGTATCACATTTTTTAATATTTACACCAATTAATTATCTTTTTTTATTTAATTTAAATTTCATAATTTATGTTAAAAATTTAGGCTAGCTTAAGTTATCTCATCTTCTATTTTCACTAAAATAAACAGAAATAAGCACCAAGAATCAATTACTCTTTGTTATCGCATGGATGAATAGAGAAATTGCCTCTTACAATTACTTTGACTAAAATTTGTTGTATGATGTCTTATCTTTAAATTGTTATGATCTTATGAAATCTTTAAAAATTACCTGCACAGAAAAATACGTGTTACTTGATCAAGCATTCGAGTTCGATTTTCCAGTGGATTATACCGAGTTTGAGCAGCTCAATCAGGAGCAGTTTGCGACACAAGTATTCGATCAAGATGTACTCATTATCAGTGATTTAGATATTAATGAAACTATTTTAAAAAATAACCCGAATTTAAAACTGGTGGCATTATGTTCAACCGGATTCAATCATGTCAACATGCCTTTATTACGACAACATGGTATTCAGGTATGTAATATTCGAGGCTATGCAGGCGATGCTGTAGCAGAACATGCATTTACCTTTATGATTTATCTGATTAAAAATTTTGGCCAACAGCTTCAAGGTATATTAGAGGACAAATGGTCGACAGGAGATAGTTCGTTTCATTTGGCTGCCCCAATGCGCGAACTTAAAGGTAAAACGCTCACAATTATTGGCAAAGGTGAAATTGGTTTATCTCTTGCTCAAAAAGCTGAGGCTTTTGGAATGCATGTTCAGTTTAGTGAGCGTAAAGGTGCAACAACGTGTCGTGAAGGCTATGTTCCTTTTGAAACAGCCATTCAAACCGCAGATATTGTGTCTCTACACTGCGAACTCAACCAACAGACTCATCATTTAATTGACGCTTCTGTATTGAAGATGATGAAACCCAACAGTTTACTGATTAATGTAGGACGTGGTGGTTTGGTCGATGCCAACGCCATTGTTGCAGCGATTGAATCTGGAGAATTGGCGGGCTATGCAGCTGATGTATTGGATCAAGAGCCACCACCAGTTGATCATCCCCTATTAAATTTACACAAGCAGCATGCCAATGTATTGATTACAGGACATATTGCTTGGGGAACCGACGAAGCACAGCAGCGGTTATTTTTAACCATCCAAGACAATATTAATAAAAATATGCAAGGTATTGAGCAAAATCTAGTTTAAGCCTTGAGGTCGGGATTGTTCAAATTCAATCACGACCTTAATTTTGATTATTGTTTGAATTTCTTAATACTTTTAGACAAATGTGCACGCATCATTTGACGAGCAAGTAACCCATCTTGGTCCACAATTGCATTATAAATATTCACGTGGTCATGATGTACAGACTTAAGATAGTCCTCACGATTTTCCGGGCTCTTTTCAATTGAATTGAGTCGAGCACGCGGAATGATTTTTTCACCCAGATACTTTAAAAAATCGACAAAATATTGATTACTTGATGCTTCTGCAATTGCAATATGAAAGTCATAATCTGCCTTGACCGTTCCATCGTTTGCTGTTGACGAAATATGAGATTCAAAATCTTCAAGCGCTGCTTTCATTTTGGCAATATGAATATCTGAACGGCGCTCGGATGCCAAAAATACCGCTTCCGACTCTAAGCTAATTCGAAGCTCAAGTAATGCCACAATGTCATTGATGGTTTCTAGGCTAGCGTTGGACAACAAAAAATTTTGTTCTGCGATCTGTTCTTTTACAAATGTACCAATTCCATGACGGGTTTCGACATATCCTAACGAGCGAAGTTCTGTGATCGTCTCTCGAATCACGGAGCGACTGACTTCAAATGTCTCGATCAGCTCGAGTTCAGTTGGAATTTTTTCTCCAACTTTAAATTCTCCAGACTGAATTTTTGCAATAAGTTGTTCTACAATAATCTGGCTTAGTTTTTTTGCTGATCTAGGTTTGATTGCGCTAGACATATTTGAAGAACTCATTAAACATTAGAAAATTCGATTATTCATATTACTATAAACTGACAAGTTAGTCATAAGCACATTGAAAAAATTCAGCTTATGGGCAGTTTTGAAAATTAAAAACAGTGTTATAAAAGAGCAGTTCAGCTAGAGCTGAACCGCCTTCTCATATTAGATTGCATTTTTTGTGAATTGACCATTAATCAACCGATGGATGTTTAATGGATTAGTATCTTTTAGTGCATCAGGCAGCAAGGCCTGCGGGGTATTTTGGTAGCATACCGGACGCAAAAAGCGATCGATGGCACCTGTGCCTACCGAGGTGCCGCGTGCATCACTGGTTGCCGGAAATGGACCACCATGTACCATGGCATCACAAACTTCTACACCTGTTGGGTAGCCATTAAATAATACACGGCCAGCTTTACGGGTGAGTGTTTGTAATAGATCTGCAGCCTCTGCCAAATCGCTATCATCACCAATAATAGTTGCGGTGAGCTGACCACCTAGAGCATTGAGTCCTTGCAGGAGCTCGGCCTTCGTTTCAACCGAAACAACAACCGACATCGGACCAAATACTTCATGTTGCAACAATGCATGACCTTCTAGCAGCAAAGAAGAATCTGCTTTGAACAAATGCGCCTGAGCCTGTGAAACCATTTCTGGCGCTAAACCAGATGCGATATGTTCAAAACCTGATGCATCAACTAGGTTTCGAATGCCCTGATGATAACTTTTTAAGGTTCCCCGATTAAGCATCACTTGTGGAGCAGCACTACGTGTTGAATCAATCAAAGCCTCAACAAATCGATCAAACTCAACACTTTTAATCCCAATAATCAAACCTGGTTTTGTACAAAACTGGCCACATCCCATGTTAAATGAAGCAACTGTATCTTGTGCAATTTTCTCTGCACGTGCGTTAAGCGCATCTGGTAGCACAACTACAGGATTAACGCTCGACATTTCTGCAAAAAATGGAATAGGCTGAGTGCGGTTTTGTGCTAAGCGAAACAATGCCATTCCGCCTTCGAGTGAGCCCGTGAAACCGGCAGCTTGAATGAGAGGATGCTCGACCAGATTGGCACCTACTCGTGCTCCAAAGATCATATTGAATGTGCCACGCGGCATATTGCAAATCTCGATTGCTTTTTCGATCGCCTGAGCAACCAGTTCAGCTGTTGCCATATGACCTGAATGTGCCTTAAATACCACGCTACAGCCTGCGGCAAGCGCTGCGACTGTATCACCACCTGCGGTAGAAAATGCAAGCGGAAAGTTACTGGCACCAAAAACTGCAACCGGCCCCACGCCAACTTTATATTGTCTTAAATCTACACGCGGTAAAGGTTTACGATCTGGTAGCGCGGTATCAATTCGAGCACCCAATACATCTCCACGGCGCAGCAATTCAGCAAATAGTCGAAGTTGCCCTGTTACTCGTGCAGTTTCACCTTGCAAGCGTGCAAGTGGTAAGCCTGTTTCTAGGGCCGCCACTTCTTGAAGCTCAGCACCTAGCCCTTCAATCTGAATGGCAATTTCATCTAAAAATAATGCGCGTTGTTCGTGACTGGTATTTTGGTATGTCAAAAATGCCTGATGTGCGGCTTTTGCTGCAAGATCCACCTCATTCAAACTGGCTTGACTAAATATATAGCCAGTCAGCTGATAGTCTGTAGCATTGATACTTTCTAAGCTTGCCGCGTGTTCTGCAACACGTTGACCCTGAATAAACTGTTTACCGATATTCTTGCTCATCATAGTATTTCCTTAAAACTTTGAACTTATTGCGGGCCAAGTGTCGCAATTAATTCTGCTAAATCTTCGTAATCCGCAGGCGTCATATCACTGAGCGGCGGACGAACTGGCCCTGCATCATGCCCTACAATTTTCGCCCCTGCTTTGATCATACTTACCGCATAACCAGACTTACGGTTGCGGATTTTGATCAGAGGTAAAAAGAAGTCACGAATCAAACGTTGGGTTGTTTCAAAGTCATCACGGCGTAAAGCGTTGTAAAACTCCATCGCTGTTTTTGGAATAAAGTTAAATACAGCCGATGAATAGACAGGCGAACCTAATGCCTTGTAAGGCGCTGCAAAAACTTCCGCCGTAGGTAAGCCACCCAAATATGACAAACGATCACCAAAGGTTTGTACCACTTCCGTCATCATATCGATTTGGCCCGAACTGTCTTTAAAGCCAATCAGATTTGGACAGGCTTCAACCAGTTGATGTAGAGAATCAACATTGAGTTTAGAAACACTGCGGTTATAAAAAATCACACCAAAATCGACTGCTTGGCAGATCTGTTTCACGTGTTCAATCAAACCTTCTTGGCTTGCTTCGGTTAAGTAGTGCGGCATCAGCAAAATACCGTGAGCACCTAAACGCTCTGCTTCTTGGGCTTGAGCAATTGCTTGACGTGTTGGACCACCTGCACCTGCAATGATTGGAACACTGCCCTTGCACGCATCGACTGCCGTTTTAATAACATCCGAATATTCAGAACCGGTTAATGAAAAATATTCACCCGTACCACCCGCTGCAAATAAAGCACTTGCACCATAAGGCGCTAACCATTCAAGACGTTTTTGATAAGACGCCGCATTAAATTCCCCATGCTGGTCAAAGTCAGTAACCGGAAAAGACAATAAACCGTCAGAAACAATTTTTTTTAACTCAAGAGCATCCATTAACGCATATCCTTTTGAACTTATGTTGTCAGACATCTTACATCATATCTTTTTTCAGTTTCAATTCTTTTTTATACTTTTTGCTAAATATAATTCAATAAAAACAGCCGCTCGTGTGAGCGGCCGTTTTGAATCATTCAAAAACTCTAAATTAACGAACCAAACATGGCTTTTTATTATTGAATGTCCAGTTCGGGATCATATATTGCATGGCTTCAGCATCATTGCGAGCGCCTAAGCCTTTGGCTTTATAAAGCTCATGTGCTTTGTAGATATTATCCCAATCGAGTTCTACACCAAGTCCGGGAGCTGTGGAAACCTGAATTTTGCCGTTCTTAATCTCCAGTGGTGACTTGGTAAGATGGTCAATACCTTCTTGCCAAATCCAGTGTGTGTCAATCGCTGTAACGTTGCCCACAGCGGCTGCAGCAACATGTGTAAACATTGCCAGCGAAATATCGAAGTGATTATTTGAATGTGATCCCCATGTGAGGTTATACATCTTGCATAACTGCGATACGCGAACAGATCCTTCTAGCGTCCAGAAATGTGGATCGGCCAAAGGGATATCCACTGCCTGAAGCTGAATACTATGCGACATTTCCCGCCAGTCAGTTGCAATCATATTGGTTGCGGTAGGCAAGCCTGTAGCACGTTTGAATTCCGCCATAATTTCACGGCTTGAGTAACCTTGTTCAGCCCCGCATGGATCTTCGGCATAAGCCAGCACATGCTTTAAATGTTTACCCACGGCAATCGCTTCATCTAAAAACCACGCACCATTTGGATCAAGCGTGACACGTGCTTCAGGAAAACGATGCGCAATTGCGGTTACCGCTTCTGCTTCCTGTTCGGCGTGTAAGACACCACCTTTTAGTTTAAAATCTTTAAAGCCATAACGGTCATAAGAAGCTTCGGCCAATCGTTGAATGGCACTTGGTGTGAGCGCTTTTTCATGGCGAACCTGATACCAATCAAATTCAGTCTTTGCAGTTGAGCCGAGATAATCCAATTGAGTTTGTTGACGGTCACCAATAAAAAATAAATAACCCAATACTTCAACTTCAGTACGTTGCTGCCCATCGCCTAACAAACTGGCGACATTGACATTTAAATGCTGGCCCAATAAATCGAGTAAAGCGGATTCATAAGCCGTGACCACATGAATAGTTGTACGCAAATCAAAAGTCTGGTTCCCACGCCCACCACGATCACGGTCGGCAAAAGTCTCTTGAATTTTTTTTAGCAGATTTTTGTATTCACCAATAGGCTGACCTTCAATTAACGCTTTCGCATCATTTAAGGTATTTAAGATTTTTTCACCACCTGGAATTTCGCCAACACCGACATTTCCTGAGTTATCCTCTATAACCAATAGATTACGCGTGAAATACGGACCATGTGCGCCACTTAAATTAAGTAACATGCTGTCATGCCCTGCTACCGGAATTGCACGAACCGATTTTACTATAGGTGTTGAAGTCGCCATCTTGATACTCCTTGGCTAGGGTTACTTTTTCTTTTTTAAACGCTATAAGACATCAGACAACTTGTCAATTCATGTACTCAAAAATAATTTTCTTAGATAGCTTGTCAAATTAAAATAAATAGTCGTATGATGTCTTATATCTAAATTATCAAGTTTAGAACTGGACTATAGAATATCGAAATATTTTTTGATTTATTCTATGCACGAATATGACATGACGTCACCTGTTTCATGGACCAGCAAACAGGTTGATTATTAGAAGAGTTTGTATATGGATAACTTGCAAACAAACATCGCCGTGATCAGTAAAAATCGGGTTTCTCACACCAAAACCCGTTATTACATTCTGGCCATGATTTTTTTAGTCACAGCACTTAATTACGGAGATAGAGCAACCATTTCAATGGCTGCATCTCCAATGTCCCAAGAATTGGGACTTACATCGGTCACTATGGGCTACATATTTTCTGCATTTGGCTGGGCGTATGTCATCGGACAAATCCCCGGTGGATGGCTTCTCGATAAATTCGGAGCACGTAAAGTATATTTCTGGAGTATTTTACTCTGGTCGATCTTTACAGTCATGCTTGGTTTTGTCGATATTTTTGGCTCCATTCCCTTAATTATTGCATCACTTTTTATTTTGCGGTTTATGGTCGGTTTGTCTGAAAGCCCAGCCTTTCCTGGAAATAGTCAAATTGTCGCTGCTTGGTTTCCAACCAAAGAACGCGGTACTGCGGCCGCTATTTTTAACTCTGCTCAATACTTTGCCACCGTGATCTTTGCACCGTTTATGGGCTGGTTAGTTACGCACATTCACTGGCAATCTGTTTTCTGGATCATGGGTGGAATCGGGATTGTGATTGCGTTTATTTGGCTAAAGGTTATTTATAGCCCAGAAAAGCATCCTCGTTTAAATTCTGCTGAGTTTAAATATCTTCAAGATCATGGTGCCATCACCAATATGGGCGAAAATCAGCTTAAAAAGGTCGATGAAAACAATAAAATGAGCTGGTCTAATATCCGTAAACTACTGGCATCTCGGATGTTACTGGGTATTTTTATTGCACAGTATTGTATTACCTGCCTCACCTATTTCTTTTTAACCTGGTTTCCTGTGTATTTGGTCAAAGAACGTCACATGACAATTTTACAAGCAGGTTTTGCGGCTGTTTTGCCAGCGCTCTGTGGTTTTATTGGAGGAATTTTAGGTGGCATTATTTCCGACAAACTCATCCGTATGAATAAATCACTCACTTTTGCACGTAAGTTCCCTATTGTGCTCGGTATGTTACTGTCTACCAGTATTGTGGTGTGTAATTTTGTAGAGTCTCAAACGGCGATTGTATTTTTCATGTCACTGGCATTTTTTGGCAAAGGCTTTGGCGCACTTGGCTGGGCTGTCATGTCGGATGTTGCACCTAAAGAGATGATTGGATTATCAGGTGGCTTATTCAATACTTTTGGAAATACTGCTGGCATCATCATTCCGATTGCAATCGGCTACATCTTAGCAGCGACAGGTTCTTTTAATGGTGCTCTGATTTTTGTTGGCGTTCACGCTGTGATTGCCATGTTCTGCTATTTATTTATGGTTGGGAAGATTCAACGCTTTCAACTGAAAACATCCATATAAGTAATCTCGATTAGCCGATGCCAAATATATTTGGCATACGGCCTTAATTAAATTAACAAGGAAGACTCATGCAAAAGCCATTACTGATCAAAATTAATCCGCTGGACAATGTTGCTATTGTGGTCAACGATGGCGGCCTTGCACAAGGAACTGTGATTGAGGCATATGATCTATGTTTAATCGAATATATTCCACAAGGCCATAAAGTACTGCTTGAAGACTTAAAAAACGGCGCATCCATCATTCGCTATGGTGAAGTCATTGGTTATGTTAATTGCGATTTAAACGCGGGAGCATGGGTGAATGAAGCGGTCACGCGCATGCCAACGCCCCCTGATTTAGGTGAGCTTGAGTTAGCGACCCGTCCGGCACCTCAAATGGAACCTTTGACTGGCTATACCTTTAAAGGTTACATAAATAAAGATGGTTCAGTCGGTACAAAAAACCTTTTGGCAATTACCACCAGCGTGAATTGCGTAGAAGGAATTGTCGATCATGTGGTGAAAATTATAGAACGTGAGCTATTGGCAGAATATCCAAATGTAGACGGCGTAGTTGGTTTAAATCATTTATATGGCTGTGGTGTTGCTATTGATGCACCTGCCGCGATTGTACCAATCCGTACTATTCATAATCTGGCATTGAATCCTAATTTTGGTGGAGAAGTCATGGTCGTGAGTTTAGGCTGTGAAAAAATGCAACCCGAACGCTTACTTTCACTCCCAACAGAAAATAAACGTATTCCGCTTGAAGATGAAGACATCATCCAGCTTCAAGATGAACAGCATCACGGCTTTCAAAGTATGATCGATCATATTTTGGCGGTTGCAAAGATTCATTTAGAAAAGCTCAACCAACGCCAGCGTGAAGTAGTTTCGGCATCACATTTAGTCGTCGGTATGCAGTGCGGTGGTAGCGATGCCTTTTCTGGCGTGACGTCAAATCCAGCTGTTGGTTTTGCTTCAGATTTGATTATCCGCTGCGGCGGTACAGTCATGTTTTCAGAAGTGACCGAAGTTCGTGATGGTATCCATTTACTTACTCCACGCGCAGAAAACGAACAAGTCGCGAAAGATTTAATTCGTGAAATGCAGTGGTACGATGATTATTTGGCCGCAGGCAAAGTTGATCGAAGTGCCAATACCACGCCTGGCAACAAGAAAGGCGGTTTAAATAATATTGTTGAAAAAGCCATGGGATCAATTGCCAAGTCAGGCCGCTCTGCGATTGTTGAAGTGTTGTCACCGGGCCAAAAACCCACTAAAAAAGGGCTGATCTTTGCCGCTACACCATCAAGTGACTTTATTTGCGGTACACAACAAATGGCTTCGGGTATTACAGTACAAGTGTTTACTACAGGCCGCGGAACACCTTATGGATTGGCAGCGGTGCCTGTCATCAAGATGGCCAGCCGCAATAGCATTGCCAATCGCTGGTATGATCTCATCGATATTAGTGCGGGCGATATTGCGATTGGTAAAAAAACCATTGAAGAAGTGGGTTGGGAACTGTTTGAACTGATTTTGAAAGTCGCGAGTGGCGAACAGCAAACATGGTCGGATAAATGGGGAATTCACAACTCGCTGGCCGTGTTTAATCCTGCACCAGTTACCTAAGGCATATAAAAAAAGATGAATTCTGTGCATTCATCTTTTTTATTTCAATATTTGATTGCGATACATTTCACTCATTTTCTAGATCGCTGCTAAACTAAACACTGAAACTTGTTGCCACTTTGATCTTATGCAAAATCTCTCCACTCCTGCTTCGTCGTCTGACAATATCGGAAAGGCCCTGCTGTGTCTAATGACATCCGCCTTACTTTTTTCGATTATGGGAGTTTGTATCCGATTTGCATCACAAAGTGTCGACAACGCAACGATCGTATTTTTTCGAAACGCGGTGGGTCTATTCATTTTTATTCCCATGTTAATTAAAAATGGATTTGGACTCATTCGAACGCAAAAATTATGGATGCATACGTGGCGAAGTGTGGTGGGATTGGCCGCGATGTATGGTTTCTTTTATGCAATTGCCAATCTAAAGCTCTCCAATGCGATGGTGTTTAGTTACTCTTCACCTATTTTCATTCCACTGATTGCATGGTTATTTCTCAAAGAACAAATCACCAAATCTATGATTTTTGCTGCCGTATTGGGTTTAGTGGGTGTCATGTTTGTTGCTAAACCTGATCAGGGCTTATTTAATCTGATTTCTTTTATCGGCCTTGGGGCCTGCTTTTTATCTGCGATGGCTTTTGTGACTGTCCGTGCGCTAACCAGCACCGAATCCCCAGAACGCATCGTATTTTATTTCTGTATGTTTGGTACGCTGATTTCATCAATCCCGATGTTTTGGCACTGGCGAATGTTCACCCTACACGAACTGGCTTTACTTATTACAGCTGGGCTACTGGCTAATATTAGTCAATTATTTATGTCTTATGCCTACAGCTTAGCACCGGCTGGTAAAATCGGTCCGATGAACTATATCGCGATTGTGTTTGCAGGTGTATGGGGCTATGTTTTTTGGCGAGAGCTTCCCGACCTGTTTACACTGATCGGGATTGCCATTATTTTGATTGCAATCTTGATGTGCAACCCATTTGCACAACAAAAAGTGATGCGGTTATTTCGATTAAATCGTTAAAGGTTTATCTATCTTGTAAGAATAAACAACTCATCTTGAAGTAATTTGTACTTAAAAAAGATTTAATTACGATGTTAATCAAGTAATACTTTGTATTTTTTATTAAAAAACAAATTATTAAAGCTAATTTTTTTTAAGGCTTTGAGAATTCGACATTTTTAGTATAGTCTAGGCCTATTGATTTCCAAAAGAGATCACTTGGGTGTTGATGAGTTATGGTCGGCTGCTCGGTTTTTTTGCAGTCTTCTTACAAATCGCTGTGTTTTTACAGCCACTATTACCAGAGAAATACCAAGTTTCTCCGGTCTGTGAAACTATTGCCCAAGCACTACAGATTGGTGATTTTGCGACCACATCAGTTGCACACTCTGAAATGTCCAATCACATGCATTCGCATCATGCTACAGCGCATCATTTAGCTGAACAGAAAATAAAAACTGATACATCACATCATCATCACGACATGAATCATCAATGTCAGTATTGCGTGGTCTATGGTCATGTTGTGCCTCTTCTTGATGTAGATTTAAGTGAAGTCTTGGTTCGTATTCAGGTTCGATATCTCGCCTTTAAACGTACTTTTTTTCACGTTTTCTTTGCACTTCAGCAGCTCTTTCTTATTCCTCAAGGACGCGCTCCACCGCTCTCTCTCGCCATTTAAATTTTTTATCTTAATTTTTAAATTGAATGAGTTGTAGAGACGAATCATTATGTTTTGCTTAAAAAATAGCCTATACTGGTTAGATATAAACTCGCCTGCAAAATTGCACGAGCAACATCATCCGTTGTATGAGGTGCTCTCATGACATTAGGATTAACCGCATTAGAATTAGCGCGGATTCAATTTGCGTTCACAGTATCTTTTCACATTATATTTCCAGCAATTTCAATTGGTTTAGCAAGTTTTCTTGCTGTGCTTGAATGGCGCTGGTTGCGTACTCAAAACCCGGTTTATCAAGACTTATTTAAGTTTTGGGTTAAGATTTTTGCTGTCGCTTTTGGTATGGGTGTCGTCTCTGGCGTTGTGATGAGCTATCAGTTTGGAACCAACTGGAGCGAGTTTTCTCGCTTTGCCGGAGGTGTCACAGGCCCATTACTCAGCTATGAAGTATTAAGTGCATTTTTCCTTGAAGCCGGCTTTTTAGGGATTATGCTGTTTGGCTGGGGCCGTGTGGGCAAAAATGCACACTTCTTCGCAACCTTAATGGTGGCGATTGGCACCTGTATTTCCATGTTCTGGATTTTATCGTCCAACAGCTGGATGCAAACACCACAAGGCTATAGCATTGAAAATGGCATTATCGTGCCACAAGATTGGGTTGCGATTATCTTCAATCCATCTTTCCCTTACCGACTGGCTCACATGGCGATTGCTGCATTTATGGTGTCATCACTTTTGGTGGCAGCAACCGCAGCATGGCATTTGCTCAAGGGGCGTCGTGATGCATTGGTCAAAAAGTCATTTTCCATGGCACTCTGGCTCATTTTGGTTTTGGCACCATTACAAGTATTTGTAGGTGATGCACATGGTCTCAATACTTTAGAGCATCAACCTGCAAAACTTGCTGCAATGGAAGGCCATTGGGAAACCAACCACGACCATGCCATGCCGTTGTATCTGTTCGGGATTCCAGATATGCAAGAAGAGCGAACCAAATATGCGATCGCGATTCCGCATTTGGGTAGTTTAATTTTAACGCACTCGATGGACGGAACAGTTAAAGGGCTTAAAGACTTTGCTCCGGAAGATCGTCCAAACTCCACCATCGTATTTTGGAGCTTTCGAATTATGGTCGGGCTTGGCATGTTGATGGTACTGTTGGCGTTGGCAGGTCTATGGCTCAGACGTTCAGACCGGCTTTATGAAAACAAATGGTTTCAGCGTTTTGCTTTGGTGATGGGGCCATCTGGATTTATTGCCTTGCTTGCAGGCTGGTTTACCACCGAAGTTGGTCGTCAGCCTTGGGTCGTCTATGGCGTGATGCGCACTAAAGATGCAATCTCTCCTGTCTCTGCCGAACAAGTCGGTCTCACCTTGATCATTTTTGTACTGGTGTACTTTGTTGTCTTTGGAATCGGTATTTATTACATGCTGAAACTGATCAATAAAGGGCCACAATTTATTCATAGCACGCCACAAGAAGCAGGCGGGGTTGGTCGATTCAAAACCCCAATGCGACCGTTGAGTGCGGCTGATGAAGAACTGGATGATGAGGACAAAGGAGCAACATCATGATTGATTTATCTTTAATCTGGGTCGTGATTATTGCTGTTGGCGTGTTTATCTATGTAGTGCTAGACGGGTTCGACTTGGGAATCGGAATTTTATTTCCATTTATTCAAGATCAGCAAGAACGCGACGTGATGATGAATACCGTGGCACCCGTGTGGGATGGTAATGAAACCTGGATGGTGCTTGGCGGTGCAGGCTTGTTTGCAGCGTTTCCAATTGTCTATTCTGCTGTTTTATCTGCGCTTTACTTACCTATTTTGCTGATGGTAATTGCACTGATTTTTCGTGGCGTAGCATTTGAGTTTCGCTTCAAGGCCAATCGTACCAAACACTTGTGGGACAAAGCATTTATTGGTGGCTCTGTTCTTTCGAGCTTCTTACAAGGCGTATTGCTAGGCGCTTACATCCAAGGCATACATATTGTGGATGGTCGCTACGCTGGTGGCGGTCTGGACTGGCTGACACCTTTTTCTCTTTTCACGGGTGTGGGCGTGGTTGTCCTTTACGCCGCGCTTGGGTGTGGCTGGTTGATCATGAAAACTGATCATCGTTTACAAGAAGATATGTTTAAGATTATGCCAAAGCTCATACTCGCATTGCTGTTTATTTTTGCGTGTGTGAGTTTGTATACACCTTTGTCTCAGCCACAAATCGCAGCGCGATGGTTTAGCTTACCTCAACTCTTGTATTTTAGCCCTGTTCCTATTTTGGTCGTGATATGTAGTGTGCTTGCACTTCGTGCATGTGCCAAGAAACAGGAATCGGCTCCCTTTTTATATATTCTGGCTCTGCTGTTCTTGGCCTATAGCGGATTTTTAATCAGTATTTTTCCGTATATAATTCCACCATCAGTGACCATTTGGGACGCTGCCGCTCCGGCAAATAGTCAATTGTTTGCCTTAATTGGTGCACTGATTTTGATTCCGATCATTATCACCTACACCATCATGGCGTACTGGGTTTTTCGAGACAAAGTACGCGTAGGTGATGAAGGGTATCACTAGGAGCGAATAAGTATGAAATTATCGAAATTTCAATGGTTCGTGGTTTTATGGCTGGGCGGATTCTTTGGGTTATTGCTGATTGCAATGGCCTTTCGACTCTTATTACAGCTCGCCTATTAATAAGAAAGGATGCTTAACGTGAATACTATGCAATATGGATCGCAACAGACACAGTCGATGTTGCTGCACATGGATAACCACTTTTTAGGGCAGGAAATTATTCAGGTTCGTAAGAAAATGAATATTTCTCAGACCCAACTGGCCACGATGCTGGGTATTTCAGTCAGAACGCTTGAAAGCTGGGAACGCGGGGTAAGACATCCCTCTAGTTCAGCCAAAGCATTAATTCGCTTGCTGATTAAATCTCCACATTTTGTGCTTAAAAATTTGGCCTAACCTATTTAATCGAGGTCATGTTGATGGCATGGCCTCGCTACTTCGTCTAGATCAAATTTTTTTTGATCGCTCTTAAAGACTCGTTCAGCCGCTTAATGTCTGAAGGTTTTAATCCTGAAAAACTGTCATTAAAGAGCAATGAGGTAATTTCATTTATTTTAATCACCATTTCATGTCCCGACTCGGTCAACGTCACTCGGGTAACCCGATTATCAAGTTTGCATAAAGACGTTTCTACATAGCCTTCATCTTTTAAACGATAAATAATTTTGGTTGCCGTTGGAATTTTGATAAGTGCCATATCCGCCAGTTCCGAAATACTGGCATCGGGACGCGTTGAAGCAGCAAGCAAGATTCTTCGGCGTGAATTGTCTAAACCATATTTTTTTAATGAATTGTCGATCTTATTGATATAAAGCGCGTGAACTTGTGAAATGAGATAGTACGGAAACTCTTCTAAATCAAATTCATCATGAACAGGAAAATATTTGGCATATTTATTGGTCATATAAGTCAAGCTTCTTAAAAGTGAATGGATTTAAATTAGCATATATTTTAGCTTAAGCATTCAAATTATTTTATTTTTAAAGTAAATTTTTTATTAAAATCATGTTTTTAATTATATAAAAGCAATCCGATATAGTTAATAAGTGTCATAATTTTTTAAATCAAAATGTATAAAGTTTTTGTAAATGGACCACTCTAGATGAGCAGTCCTGTTTCAATGTTCTAGCCTAATGACGACTTGCATTCATTTTTCGAACCATCGCATCAAAAAATTTGTTGGCAAATCCACTTTCCCGAATCAGCATGGCCGTCAGATCTGTACATTTTTGTTTAACATCATGATTTAAAGGCATGTCTTCTCCTGCCATCGCATCTGCCTGACACTGTACTTCGGCAGCACGCTGTACGGTCCAAAGTAAAAAGAAGGCTTTTTCGATACTGCTCTCGCCCACAGCAATGCCGTGATTACGAAGAACTAAAATATGATGGTCTGCCAAGCTTTCAATCATGCGTGATTTTTCATCTTCAAACAGCGTGATTCCCTCAAAAGTATGATATCCAACTCGACCATAGAGCTGTGCGCCATAGAAACTATCATGTTTGAAGCCGTGCTTTTTTTGCACCACGGCGCTGATGGGTGTGGTATGAGTATGAATCATACAGCGGATATCATCTCTTGCACCATGCACTGCGCTGTGTAACACAAAACCAGCCGGATTGGCATCATACTCAGATGGTTCAACTTTGTTTCCATCCAAATCAACTTTGAGTAGGTTTTCAGGCGTAATTTCAGTGTAATTTAAACCAAACGGATTCACCAAATAGTGGTGTTCCTTGCCGGGTAATCGCGCAGAAATGTGGTTGAAAATCGTTTCTGTCCAGCCAAAATAATCAACCAAATGGTAACACTGTGTCAGTTTGGTTCGAAGCGCCCATTCTTCTTGTGAGCACTGTGGTAGGGCAATTGCACTGTTCATTCTGATATCCTGTTTTAAATTTTTCGAGACTGTTCACTGAGATATTGGGTCAGATCGCAAATATGTCGGGTCATTGGCATTGGACAATCGTAGTGTTCTGCTAACTCAATCACGGCATCTGCTATGCCTTTTAGTTCGAGTGGCTGTTTTTTTTGATAGTCATACCACATGGATGTACGGGTATCGCCCATTTCAGAGCCCAGCTTTAAAAAGGTATCTGGGTCAATCGAGACGCGTGCGCCATAGCTTGCTGCCACCTGACGGACTTCACGTGTGATTTCTCGGGTGATGCTCTGTAGGTAAGGATGTGAGTAAATATCTTTAAGCGTTGCACCGGTAATCACAGACATTGGATTTGAACTTAAGTTGGCGATGACTTTGGTCCAGATTTGATCGCGAATGGTTTCTGAAATACGCACCTCAATGCCACTGTCTGTAAAAATATTCTGCAACGCGGTAATACGAGGTGTGACTTGATGAGAAGGCTCACCCAAAATAAGCAGATACGGATTTTTTGATTCAACCCGACCATGACTTTTTAAGGTGGCTGTAATAAATACTACAGCACCGATCAAATGAGATAATGGAAAATGCTGTATTAGGCGTTGATCGGCATCGAGGCATTTAATTGGCTTGATTTGGTCTTGTGTCGTGTTTTGATAGAAATACCAAAATGGAATTCCATTGATGAGCGGAATCACCAAAGTTTGTTCATGCAAAATAGACTGAATGTCTTCATACACATGAATTAAGGCATCGGATTTGGTGGCAATAAAAATCACGTCTTGTGGTTCAAGCGCAGATGCATGACTCACCACACGATCAGGAATAATGTGGTGTTCACCAGTGAGGTCTTGCAGATAAATTCCCTGCTCAGACAGTACCTGATAATTTTCTCCTCGTGCAATTATCGAAACCGATGTGCATCCTGCAAGTTTTAATCTGGCTGCCATAGTACATCCGATTGCACCAGCACCCAGAATGGTAATTTTAGCTAACTGATTCATACGTACCCTCTTTTTAAATAGCCAATACATCTTGGTGTTTACTGTTAATCCCAAGATAACTTTCTATAATTCTAGGATCTTCGACCAGATCTGAACCCCGACCTTCTATAGCTAACTCGCCCATTTCAAGCACATAGGCGTAGTCGGCGAGCTTAAGTGCTGCGCGTGCATTTTGTTCAACCAGTAAAATCGAAACACCTTGAGTCCGGAGTTGATCAATGATCTTAAAAATTTCACGGGTAATCAGCGGTGCTAGCCCTAAACTTGGTTCATCTAGCATCAATAGTTTAGGTTTTGCCATGAGTGCTCGGCCCACTGCCAGCATTTGGCGCTCTCCACCAGAAAGCGTACCAGCCTCTTGTTTACGGCGCTCATGTAAGCGTGGAAATAACCCATAGACTTCATCTAAAGTCTGTTTGAGTGTCCGGTCTCCGTGTTTATAACGCTGGAAACCACCAAGCATTAAATTATCTTCAATCGACATCGACGCAAATAACTCACGTTTTTCAGGTACCAACCCTAACCCACGCACCACCATGCGTTCAATTTCAGGGCATTGTCCTATTTCACCATCGAACTCAATGTCTCCTTTCGAGCCCAGAACTCCCATAATCGCAGATAGCAATGTGGTTTTTCCGGCGCCGTTTGGACCAACCACTGAAACAATCTGCCCCTGATTCACCCGCATATTAAAATTGGTCAGTGCATCGACCTTGCCATAAGCGACACTTAAATTTTTCACTTCCAGTAAAGCGTTGCCGGATGTATTGTTGTGGATGTCTTTCATGCAGCACCTCCCAAATAAGCCTCAAGCACCGCTTGATCATTTTGAATATCGTGAGGTAAGCCCTCGGCAATTTTCTGTCCAAACTCCATCACCACCACTCGATCGACCAGATTCATCACAAAATCCATATCATGCTCAACCAGTAAAATCGCCATACCTTCCGATTTAAGCTTAATAAGAAGCTCAGCTAATGCCTGTTTTTCTTTCAAACGTAAGCCTGCTGCTGGCTCATCGAGAAGCAATAAACACGGATGAGCACACAAGGCACGTGCAATTTCTAAAATACGTTGTTGCCCCAAAGCCAATGCACCCGCTTCGGTATATAGGTATTCACCTAAACCTACTCGCTCAAGCTGTTGCTTGGCTTCATTTAACAAAATATTTTCTTCTTCACGATCTAGACGAAACATGGAAGCAAAAACACCTCGTTGCCCACGTAAATGCGCACCAATCACTACATTTTCGAGCACTGTCATTTCTGGCAAAATCTTTACGTGTTGAAAAGTTCGGCTTAAACCTAATTTGGCAATTTCACGAGATGGAATTCCATTGATACGCTGTCCAAGAAATATTACATCGCCACTGGTCGGCGTATCGACACCTGACAACTGATTAAACATAGTGCTTTTTCCAGCACCATTTGGTCCAATCAAGGCCAAAATCTCTCCCGCACGAATATTCAGATTCATTTGGTTATTGGCAATCAATCCACCAAATGCCTTTGTGACATCTAAAGCCTGCAAGATTTCGGTACCATGCGCAGGCAGTGTTGGTTTTGCCAAGGTATGAGATGTTGGAGTTAACGACAAATGTGAACCTTTTAACTGATAACGGGTAGGTAAAAGTTTCAGAAGTAGTGACCACAATCCCGCCGGTGATTTTTGCATTAGCACCACAATCATGAGGCCAAACACAATGGTTTCATAATTACCTTCACCACCAAATATCATGGGTAACACATCTTGCAACCATTGACGCATCATAGTGAAAATACCCGCACCCACCACTGCGCCCCAAATACTGCCTACCCCACCAAGTAACGCCATAAAGAGGTAATCAATCCCCATCTGAAGACCAAATGGCGTCGGATTAATAAAGGATTGGTTGTGCGCGTAAAGCCAGCCTGCGATCGATGCAAATACCGATGACGTTACAAATACGATCATTTTCGAGCGAAAAGTATTGACTCCCATCGACTCCGCCATGATTTGTCCACCTTTTAGCGCACGGATCGCACGACCTTCTCGGGAGTTAAGCAAATTTCGAGTCAGAATCATGGCAATCAATAAGATGAGCCAGATCAGATAAAACATCTTGTTGTTGGTATCTAAGGCATATCCAGCGATTTCAATACTAGGAATATTGGCAATACCTGAATGCCCGCCCAATGTTGGAATAGTTGAAAAGAAGTAGTACAGCGAAATACCCCAAGCAATTGTACCCAGTGGCAAATAATGACCCGAAAGTTTGAGCGTGAGCCCGCCAACCAAAAGTGCAGAAAAGATAGTGATGATCAATCCAAGGAATAACCCCACCCATGGCCCACCGCCTGTCCATGCCAGAAATGTTGGCAATTGTTCGGTTACGCTCAGATAAGCTGTGGTATAAGCCCCGATTCCGACCAATGCAGCCTGCCCAAAGCTGGTCATTCCGCCCACACCTGTGAGTAAAACCAACCCCAGCACCACCAAAGCATTCATACCAATATAGTTAAGTAGCGTCACTTGGTAAGTGGGTAACAGCAGTGGACTTAGTGCAACCAGCAACACTACAACCGCCAAGATAGCATTTGATTTCATTCGCTTTCCTCCTCTATTTGACGAGAAGTTAATGATTTCCATAACAAAAATGGAATAATCAGGGTAAAGACAATAATTTCCTTATAGTCACTGGCCCAAAACATAGCAAAAGCTTCAATAACCCCCACTGCGACTGCACCAAGTGCGGCCACTGGAAAGCTCACCAAACCACCAATAATTGCGCCCACAAAGCCTTTTAAGCTGATTACGAAACCCGAGTCGTAATATAAGGTCGTGATGGGTGCAATCAAAATACCCGAAAGCGCACCGATAAATGCAGCTAGACTAAAGGTCAGTTTTCCCGCAAAAACAGGAGAAATTCCCATTAATTGTGCCCCCATTCGGTTGACAGCAGTTGCATGTAAAGCTTTGCCATATAATGTTTTTTCGAAGAAATACCACAGTGCAATAATCATGATGAGGAAAGCTGCTACAATAAACAGGGTCTGACTATTAACTGTTAAAGCGCCCACTTCAAAAATTGCTTCACTAAAGGGTTTGGTTTGTGCGCCATCTGGCCCAAAAATAAGTAACCCAACACCGACCATTGCCACATGTACCGCAATTGAGACAATCAGTAGCACCAAAGGCTTTGCTGCTACCAATGGCTGAAAAAAAGTTCGATACATTTGCGGACCAAGCGGTGTGATCACGGCTAATGCAAAAATTATTTGTAAGCCGAGCGGCATATTCATCAGCGGTAAGGTATACATCGCAATAACCAACGCTGCGATATAGATTGCCCACACAATCGCTGCCTGAATGTTAAATTTGGTTTGATGTTTAAAATATGCGTACAGGTCTAAAATAATATTGGTGAAGTAAAAAGCCACCAGTAACCAGACCACCACACTGGGTGTTCCTGCCTGAATGGCAGCTAAGGTCAGCGCACCATAGACAGTGAATTCGCCCAAAGGAATGAGCAAGATGCGTGTCACGGTAAATACAAGCAGAATACATAACGCCAATAAGGCATAAATTGCCCCACTGGTAATGCCATCTTGCCCTAAAATCAAAGCAATATTCATATCCATAATGGTCTATCCTTACTATGTAGGTCGTGATCACCTCACAGGAAAATTGATGACTTTCCTGACATAGCAATTTTTTGATTTTTTCTGAATAGGATTACTATTTAAGTAGTTTCCATTGACCGTTTTTCACCGTAATCATTACGCGTCCGCGTTGATCAAAACCACTATGATCCATAGCTGTCATAGTGTAGACCCCTTGCGTGGCAGGCAATTCCTTGGTTTGTTCCAATGCAGTTCTTAAGGCTTGACGAAATTGTGCTGTTCCTGGTTTCGCTTGCTTAAGTGCAATCGGTACGGCTTTATTGAGTAATAGTCCAGCATCATAAACATTTGCACCAAAGGTGGCTGGAACTACGCCATATAATGCTTTGTAATCGTTAATATATTTCTGTGCAATTTGTTTAGATGGATGATTATTTGGTACTTCATTAATCACCAGCATCAGACTTGCTGCTAGAATGGTATTTTCTACCTTCTTGCCCCCAAGCTTTAAAAACTGATCTAAAGCTGCACCATGTGTCTGATACACTTGCCCGCGGTACCCTCGATCATATAATGCCACTTGTGGCGTAACTGCCGAACTTCCTGGCGCAGCAATTAAAATGGCTTGAGGCTTTTTCGCAACAAGTTTAAGTGCTTGTCCGGTGAGTGATGTATCCTGACGCTGAAAAGATTCTTTTACTGTCACACTAATGCCATTTTTGGCTGCCAATGTACTTATCACACGGCTCCAGTTTTCACCGTATGGGTCGGCTGTGCCAATAAATCCAAGGGTTTTAATTTTTCGTTTGACCATATCTTGCACCAAAGCCTGTGCAATCAAATCATCATTTTGCGTGGTTTTAAACACCCATTTACGCTGTGCATCCATTGGAACCACAACACCTGATGTACCCACAGGTGCCAAAAGTGGAACCCCTGCTTTGGCAATAATTCCCAAAGCTGCCATTGCATTTGGAGAACCTGACGGCCCAATAATGGCATCGACATTATTCTCCTTAATCAGTTTATTCATTGCTTTGACAGTCGCTGTGGGATCACTGCCATCATCGAGTGAGATGTAGCGAACATTTTCCGTGCCAATTTTTTTGGGTAACAGTGCAATCGTATTACGCTGTGGAATACCCACCATGGCAACGGGGCCACTTGATGATGTCACAACACCTACGGTTATGTCGGCATGTACCATCGGTACAGCTGCACTTATGACTGCCGTGAAGCTCATAATTTTGGTTAACTTCATTTCAAACCTTCTCCTCATCAGTTTGACCCTAGATATTCAAAATTAGTTGAAATATCTAAGATATTACATTTATTAATTAAGCAGCTTTCATGCCACTTTTAACCAAAAAATTAAATTTATTATTTAATATTTATCATATACTTAAAATATCATAAATTTTCAAAAACAGCATACCAATAAAGTATATTTTTCAACTATTTTTATGCACTAAATTATTACACTTTTATTGTAAAAAGCACCATTTTAATGACTATTTTTTCATCAAAAAACCGCATCATCTTGTTGTTCTTTAGCAAGAAAAATTAAAATCTCCTCTTCTGATTAACTATTCATTTGTTTGAAAGGATCAACCAATAATGATTAATTTATCATCATAAAAAAACGCAAATGATAAATTCGTCATTTGCGTTGCTGCTTAAATGTAACCTGACATGTAGTTGCTGATTTAAAATTGATAACTATAAGTTGCGATGAAGCGTGTTTCGTTATAGTCGGTACCTCTTAAGTATGCCGTACCGTATTTTAAATCTGTGCGAATATGCATCACCTCCAGCCCAATCCCCTTAAATTGCCCAGTGGGTACAATATATTTTAGTGAAATACTTTTTTCTGTCTCCTTGTTATCTTTGAAACCTTCTCGAGTAATATCGCTACCGTGTAAATAGCGCAATGTACTTTTTAAACCCGGCATGCCAAGCCCTGCAAAGTCATAACGATATAAGACATGCCACGTGAGTTCATTGGGTTTGACAAAGCCTAGATTTGACCATGCGTGTAGATATGGCTGAGGTACATAGCCTGCTAGTGTTGGAAATGTTGAAGCACCGTCATTTTTACGGACGCCGCTCATTAGCGTATGATTTCCATCCTGAAGCGTTGTCATTACTCCATAAGCCTGATTATCTATTGTTCCATATAAGGCTTGACCATCTTCAGTGTTATGAAAGTAACGAGCATCCACCTTAATCTTGGTTGAACCAACGTGAGTAGAATAGGCAAAGTTTAGATATTGTTGACGGTAGATATCTTCAAGTTGTCCCCACCAATACGATGCAGTCCAATATGTATTGAACATATAATCTAAACCAATAAGATTTAATCCATCACTCTCGTAACGCGGTGCATTCGGTCTAAACAAGCTCAACTTGCGAAAATGATCATCATTTCTGGCATTAATTCGAGTAACACGGCCAGCTGTAATTTTAAGCTTTTCAAGTTCTGAACTTTCGAGCATTGCACCTGAATATGTAGTTAAGAGCTGTCTTGAATCATCGATATACACAATAGGGTTCTTTGGAAGTAATTCGCCTATTTTTAGTTCAGTTTTATTGTATTTCAGTCTAAGCGTTGCGCCAAACTTTGCATAATCTCGATCTTGTCGACCTGTATCCAGATCATAAGGAATGATTGTATCGGCACGTGATACATTATGGTTATTCAAACGTAGTGCGTATTGTGCACTTGCATCGACGCCCAATTGAATTGGTGTATTTGTATAACCAGACTCATAACGCTCCATAAATGCTTGTGACCAACTACCAATATTTTCAGTTTCGACATCCTTAAACTCACGCTCTATATAAAAGTTACGCAGATCAACTGAAAGTTTTTGATCTTTAAAAAAATCTGCATAGGCAACACTTAAAGAGCATGTGCTTATAAAAAACATGCTCACACATCTAAAATTAAAATACTGATTCACTTAACACCCCAATAAAAAGAAACTATTTTTGTATAAAAAATATCCTTTTTATTGACTGAAAAGTCAATTTTTGAGATGCACCATTAAAGTCCAAAATTTAACTTAAATTTGTTTAAATTCAATATTTTCACCATCTTGATTCACTTTTAGTGTCCAAAAAAGAATTGATCATTTAAAACCTGTAAAAAAACTGAATTTTCAACTAATTTACGACTAATAAATCATGTTTTAGACATTTCTTGTTTCAAACAAGTTATTAATTTATTAGTAATGCACTATTTTGATAATTGATTTTTTAAATAATTTTAATCTTATTAATTTAAATTATATTATAAGAAAGATAGATTTTATAAATTTTTAAAAAATTACAGAAAAAAATATAGAATTGATTCAATCAATCTATATAGTTGCTTTAATAAAATTTTAAAGTTTGGCATTCAATATTTAAATAAGAATGCCAAAAATGATACTTCAGTGAATCCCTGCTAAATCTCGCAATATATTCATAAATATCTCACGATCTTGCTGGCTATATTTTTTAAAGATTTCTTCTTGATGGGTATCGGCAATTTTAAACAAATAGTGTGCTATTTGTTTACCCTTTTCAGTTAATTCTAAAAAATCAGAATTATTTTTAATTAATCCATCAGCCGCTAAAATAGCGATAGCTTGTTCAACTTCCTGCATAGGCATTGCAATATCGCGGGGTAAATCATGCTTACTAGCAGCAGTGCCACTTGCCAAAACCAACAATAAACGGGCTTCACTGGTTCTATAACCAGATGTTAGTTGTTTTGGTAGATAATCGGCTTGATAACTTTTAAAAGCACGACTCATCAAATAACAGGCATTACTATAGAGTTGTCCTTGCTGGGCAGCATTTAGATCGGTTGTCGAGATACTCTCTTTAAGTTGCAAACTCGGATGTGGTATCACACTAGAGTATGCTCCTTGATGATAAAGCAATGGACTGCGCCCTTCATCTTGAAAGTTGACAACTTTTCCAACAATAATCCAGTGATCACCACCTTCAATAATTGCATGGCGCTCACACTCAAAAACGGCTGAGCACTGTTCCAAAATAGGTGCTAAACCCTGACCGAGTTTATAGTTTGTCTCCGCAAATTTATCGATATTACGACGCGAAAACTTATTTGAAAGTTCAATTTGCGAGCCAGACAGAATATTCACAGCAAAATGAGAGGACTGCTCAAATACAGTAAAGCTTGATGACTTTTTATCGATACTCCATAAAATGAGCGGTGGATCCAAGGATACCGAATTAAAACTATTGGCGGTTACCCCGACTTTCTCACCTTGCTCATTTTGCGCCGTCATAATGGTCACGCCTGTTGCAAAGTTGCCAAGCGCACGTCTGAATTGTAACGAATCGATCTGAATCTCTTTTAATGTATGATGTGTGTTCATCAGGCACTCCTTGATTGTTTTTTATTTTTTAAATCTCATCTGATCTAAATATCCAAGACCAGTCGGGCCGATTTGGCGCGCGAGCAACACACCAGAATCTGCTCGTTATCGGCTTTTTCTTCATCGGTAAAATATACATCCCGATGATCTGGCTCACCCTCAAGCACATCACACATACACGTTCCGCATACACCTTGTTCACAAGACATTTCAATACAAATTCCTTCACGCGCCAAGGCAGACAAAATGGTTTCTTCTGCATGCACGCGAATGGTTTTACCGGAGCGCTTGGCGACCACATCAAAAGCATCGCCGCTCAGATCAGCTTCAACCTGAAAATATTCTTTGTGAACCTGCTGATCTGGAAGCTTATGAGCTTTGGCTAAATTAATTACCCAGTCCATGAATCCATTTGGGCCACAGGTATAAATATGTGTATCTTCCAGAAGATGCTGCATAAATTGTTCAAAAAATTCCCGGTGATTTGCACCCTGATCTTTAAAATGAAAGGTGGTGTAGCTGGCCAGTGGTCCGTGTTTAAGCTCATCCACAAATGCGCTACTGTGTTCACTTTTAGCACAGTAATGCAGCTCAAATGATGCTTTTTCTTGGTGTAACGCATACGCCATCGCAATTAACGGCGTAATACCGATTCCCCCCCCAACCAAAATGCTGTGGCGTGCTCTGTGCAGTGGAAATAAATTTTTAGGTTGACTGACCTTTAACTGCATGCCAGTTTGAATCTCATGATATGCTGAACGCGATCCACCACGTGAGTCGGGATCATTTAATATACCTATTCGAAAAATCCCTTCTTGCTGTGGGTTTTGACACAAGGAATACTGACGAATCAGACCATTTGGCAGATGTAAATCGACATGCGCACCCGCCTCTACACAAGGTAAGCAAATACCCTTTCGTGCTGATTCAAGTTCAAGCACGACTACATTTTCACCTTGAATCTGACGATTTTTTACAATTACATCATAAAGTTCAGTCATTGCTGCCTCACTGATTATGTTGATGTTTTATGCGGTTTAGCGCATGAACAAGCCACCATTAATATCCCATGTGGCACCCGTTACAAAACCAGCATTTGGACTGGCCAAAAGCGCGCATGTTTGAGCAATAAACTCCATATTGCCTAAAGCCTTGACTGGAATATTGTTGATAAATTGATTTATTTTCGCTGTTGGAACCACGCTATGAACCATTGGGGACTCTAACGGGCCGGGTGCAATCGCGTTTACCGTCACACCCGAGGCTGCAAACTCTTTGGCAAAAATCTTGCTTAAAGTCACAATTGCGCCTTTAGATGCGGCATAGTGAGCACCTGTTGCGGTTCCTCCATTTTGACCTGCCAGAGACGCAATATTAACGATTCGACCAAAGCCTTTATTGGCCATATACTTGCCAATCAACTGACATGCCTGAAAGGTCCCTCTCTGATTAACTTGTGTAATCTGGTCAAAATCATCTGCGGTGATTTCAAGCACAGGCGTTGCCTTGGTCATGGTGGCATTGTTGATCAGTACATCTAAGCCATTAAATTGTTGATCAATCCATGTAATAGCCGCTTTAAAATCTTGCTCTTTTGAAATATCTAGCTTGAGCGGATACAGATTTTGAGCATAAGCGCTTAAACTTACGGCCTGCTGTGCTTTTTCCAACGTACTGGCAGATAAAATGACCTGATGCCCCAACCGCGCAAAATGCTCTGCAATTACATAACCAAGCCCTGAGGATGCTCCGGTCACCAATACAACTTGCTGCATATCCAGATCTCCTACAAGATGTAACTAATACCTGAGAGCGTATCGGTTGAGTTGACCAGATTGACGATCTTTCGCTGAATTTTAAGATGGCCTTCGTTTTGGCGTACCAAGTGATAGGTAATATCGGCGGTGTAGTGCTTTAAAGCTTCTTTACGAAATTCACGCAGGTTTTGTGCGCAGCGCAATACAATTTGATTGTCTTTATCTTCAATTACTCGCACCCGTGAAATACTGCGCACGGTATTGGCTTTCGGAGACGTCGAAATCGCTTCGCCATTTTCAAGTCGCTCGACCCGGAGCTTACGCATATGATGATCGTCATAAGCATAGTTCAGATGATTTTCGTAGTCGGTGAGTTTCGGATCGATAGGAATAATATAGGTTCCTTTTTCTTCCCAAAGCGATAACCAGTCACGGTATTCGGCGTGATCGAGCATATCGGCTTCTGCCCAGATAAAAGCGGTCACTTCATTCAGTACATTTAAATTTATATTCATGCTGCTCTCCTTTACGCCGTCATCATCTTTTTCCATTGCCGATACGCAGCACGCATGCCGGTTTCTGCACTGACATCACTTTTTAAACCATCTTCAGTGGCTACTTCTTCTGGTAAACCACGATTGAGCATAATCCATAGATCCTGACCAGCTTTAGCACCATGCTGAACTCGCTCCCACGCCTCAGAGTCGTCTGGTGTACCAAAGCCAAATGGCCCCTGAAAATGTTCATGCAAGCGCAAACGGTACTGATTAGCAATTTGCGGACCACCGTCCATAGTAATGACGGCGTGATGAATTTCGGTTTCATCTACAGAAATCGGTTGCATGACACGGAAAAATGCCATGGAGCAAGCGATATTCGGAAAAAGATTTAAATTGAACCCAGAACCACCTACCGCTCGTACAATACGGCGTACTTCAAGCTCTGCATGGCCTTCATCGCGAAGTGCCTGAGCTAAATCTTCAAAACGCTCCTGAATTGGTCGCTCCATCAGTTCTTCATCCAGATCAACCAGCTCTGGGATCATCACCATTACGCTGTGGCCATTGCCTAGATCTTCGACATAACCCGGCTGATCTTCAAAATTAAAGAGCACTTCGGTTTGCTGATCGACCGAACTTAAGAATGACTTGTGTACCAAAGGAAAATGGTAGGCATCTGTGGTGTTTTCTAGCTGGATTTTCCAGTTTCCAGGAAAACGAAAGCGATGCTCACCCAGCACTTTAATTGGATAGCCTGCACCTTGTTTCATAAATAGGTCAATCCATTTTTTTGCAGGCCCTAAAAAGTCATTTAATGGTTCAATATCATCTTTAAAGGTGGCAAAAATCATGCCGTTGTACTCTTCCATCCGAAGACGAAATAATGGCAGCTCACTTTTATCCAGACACTCTCCGTAGCTTTCAGGTGATGGTACGCCACGCAACGAACCATCGAGTGCATAACTCCAGCCGTGATAAGGACAAACAAAACTGTTGGTTTTGCCTTTTTTGTGCTCACATACGGTCGCTGCGCGATGACGACAACGGTTTAGCAACACATGAACATTCTTTTTGCGATCGCGTACCACCACCACGGGTTGTTGACCGATATTAATGGTTTTGTAACTCCCGCTTTCCGGAATTTCACTGGCATGCGCCACCCATACCCATGTGCTGTAGTAGATTTTTTGCATTTCATCGTCAAAAATTTTTGCGTCTGTGTATAACGAGGTATGTGCGCGGTCTGTCTGAACCAGATGGGCGTAATCGGTTTCATCCGGTCGCATTGGAATTAAACTGTTCATACTTATTCCTTTAAACTCTCTATTGTTTGGCTTGCCGTTTCGGGTACAGGTAGTTGATCTTCACTATCCCAATACGCAACTGGCCGGCTAAAAATATTTTGCGTTTGAAAATGGCTGATTTTCCAGCACCCCACAGGGTCACGTTTAAATTGAACGGTCAGCTTTGCGGCATTTAAATGTGCTTTTCCATCTCGAAAAGTCGATGTTTGCAACATCATCCAGCGCCCTGTGGCGCAATCTTGATCGACCTCAATTTGTTCCGAGTTCACAAAATGAGCATTCATCAAAAAATGTGAGTCGTGTTGAGTGTATTTTGCAAACATATTTGCAATTGCTTCGCTTCCTCGATACTGACCAAAGGTATTTTGATAACGCTGACCAATACCTTCCCAAATCGCATCTTGATCAAACAATGACATTAATAATTGAAGATCTGTATCTGCACCTAAACCATCGCAAAGCTCCATATAACGATGCAAGATATGGCGCACTGTATTGATGGCTTCTAGCTGATCAAGACGCTCAAGAATATGATGTTCAATCATGATGTGCTCTCTGATCAGTGCTGAATAATCAATTCACGCCCTACACGCGCTTCAACTTTGCAGTATTTCCAGAGTTTGTACGGGCCGTCTCCCACCACGGTGGTTCGAAACAGATTACATGCGGCATGAACGGTTTCAATATCTGGTACATCTGCCAGCAGATAGGTTGTCCATGGCCAACCTGAACTTGGCCCAACCATACTTTGGTCATCATCAAGATTACCCAATACCGTTACCCCTGAAAGCGTATGAATTCCATGCCACATTTCACCAAATGCAGCCCATACCGCTTTAGCTTCTGATGGTTCTGCATCGAAGAAGTTCTGGTTGATCCCCATGCAAAACAAAACACGTAGCGATGATTTTTTTTCCATTGTTTTAAGCTCCTAAAAATTACAAATAACCCGGGGTTGGATCTAAACCAAAACTCATTGCACCCGCATTGAGTAAGGATGCATCTCCCATAAAGGCATGTTGAGTGACCACGTTGGCATCATTGACAAAACGGCTAAACGGATTGTGGGTATAAATTGCAGTCATACCCGCCAGCATTTGCATAGTGCGCGTCACCTCTGCAGAAATACGGACGGCATGCGTACAAGCCAAGCGCATATCGCGAATATGTTCTGGAATGGGTGTTTGTCCTGTAATGATCTCACTCCAGACCCGATCCATTGTTTGGTAGAACCATGCTTTCGCAGATTGAAATTCGGCATCGGCCTTAGCAAATTCATATTGTGTTACGGGACGCTGTGCGATTTCGGCACCCCCAGTAATTGATGCTTTGCCGGGAGCTAATTGTTTAAATTCGTTTAGCGCTGCCGCTGCGATACCAATTCCCACCACCGAAAGCACCTGTGTGGCAAAAGAAAGTGATGGATATTTAAAAAAAGGCTCAGGCAATGTAGAAGCAGCACCGCGAATAAAGGTCCAGTCTTCTTTCACCAGTACATCATTTACAATCAAGTCATGACTGCCGGTACCTTTAAGCCCTACGGTGTCCCATGTCATATCAATTTGTACTTGGTTCGCCGGAATCACCGCCATCCGTGGCAACTGTGCCACACCCTCATTGCTGCGTGGAGAAATACCCACACCGACTATATCGGCTCCCATGCATCCACTTGAAAATTTCCAGCGTCCAGTCACCCGTATACCCTCTTGTGTCATTTGAGCGGCTTGGGGTGGGAAAATACCGCCTGCAAACACAACATCAGGACCATCTTTATAAATTTCGTGCAGCGTTGCCTCTGGCAATCCCGCCAAATAGGCAGGACTCATCCCGAAACTCGCCACCCATCCCACCGAGCCATCAGCCATAGCAATACGCTCAATGAGTTCACAAAATTCTCGCGGCGAACACTCGTCTCCACCAAAACGTTTGGGTACCAAAGCACGGTATACTCCTAATGCCTTGAGCTTCTCGACCACATCAAGCGACACATAGCCTTGTTCATCGAATTCACCAGTACAGGCACGCTCCCTGATCTCGACGCAAAAATCATCGAGCTGAACATCATGATTGATCTGGTGGGTTAAACTCATTCGAGATAATCCATTCATTGCTACATCTCCTTTGAATTAGAGGCATATGCTTGAACCAGATACGCGGCATAAGCACATAAATGTGGGTCATTGAAATGACGCGTCACCATTTGCAATCCAACTGGCTGCCCAGCGGTCGTTTCAAGTGGAATAGACACAGCTGGGTGGCCCGATAAGTTAAAAGGACGTACCAATGCAGTAAGATTTAAAAATGCCGCTGTGTTTTCAGCATCTTCAAGTTTTGGAGGTAACTGAGGCAAAGTAGGCAATAATACGGCATCGTATTGCTCTAAAATGACAGCGAGTGCATGCCTAAATTGTTCACGAATTTGATTGGCCTGCATAACATCTGTTGAGTTTGTTTTTGCTGCATTTTTTAATCGAGATGCAACATCTATCCCTAACAGATCTGTATCGATCAAATGATGAAATGCCTGATAGTTTTCATAATTAATGATTTGCATTCCTGCATCGTATGCTTCTTCAAAATGTGCAACTGATAACTTAGGTAAATTTTCTAGGCCACATACTTTTAAATATGAATGAATACTGTTCCAGATCAGTTCATCCGCCTGAACGTCCAACAATGCAAACTTAGGCGACGCTTTTGGTACATCCGCAGCTACAAAGCTTGGATCGATGCACGTCATGGCATGTGTTAAAAGATCAATCGTAGCTGCAAACGGCCCAACACAATCTAGCGAGCTATACTCTGGTAGAACTCCATTTCGACTCACACGCCCATAAGTTGGTTTCAGACCAAAGACACCACAGCAAGTTGCTGGCATACGAATTGACCCACCCGTATCGGTACCAATTGAAAAATCAACCAAACCTGCTGCTACAGCGGCGGCTGAACCACTTGACGATCCGCCAGGAATCAGCGTTGGATACTTTGGATTAATGGAAGTACCGGTAAAATGATTAATCCCTGTAATACCAAAAGCCAGCTCATGAAGATTGGTCTTGCCTACAACGCTACAATTATTTTCAATCAAATACTCAATGATATCAGCATGATGCTGTTCTTCTTGTGTGTTCGATAATGCTGCACTTCCCGCACAAGTTTGAAATCCTTGAATATGAATGGTGTCTTTTATGGCTACAGTGTGAATGCCATTTCCTACGCTTATTTTTTTTGAAAAAATATGATCCATGTCGCCCTCAACTGGTCACATGCTATACAGTTATGCTTATTAAATTTGATCATTTTAATTGAAATGTCAACTAATTTTTTAAATAGATTCTAGTGCTTTATTATGTTTTTCTCTTTGCACTAATTTGATACATATCTGTTTAAAATAATTAAAAACAATTACTTAATTAAAAAATTATATACCTAAACACTTTTTAAGCAATCATAAAAAAGCTATTTATTTCAATTAAATTTTTTATTAATTTTAGATTGCACTATTTTTGTTCAAAGATAATTGTAATTGAGACCAAAAAAAAAGCCCAAGTTTGCAATCAAGCATCCTTGGGCTTTTTGATCAGGGTCAAAAGCGAAATCAGTCAGTGTTAAACTCAATATTTCGGAGTGAATCCCAGAAGATTTTTAAATAATCATCTTTTCGAATTTTATTTTTAAAAATAAAAATTTGCTGTTTGATAATATATTCACGTGCATTAATGATTTTCAATTTCTTCTTGAGTAAATCTTCTTCAATGGTAATTTTAGGTAACCATGCAATTCCTGCGCCCTGTAAAACAAAATCCTTCAAATTATTTGCATGATCTGTTTCATATAAAATTCGATATTCAAGTTTGTTTGAAATTACCTGATCAACCAGATTTCTTAAGTATGCGTTCTTACTATACGAAAGAAGCGGAAAGCGATGATTTATATCATATTTTGCATTACCATCTTCATCAATCAATGTCACAGGAACAATTTCTGTATCACCAAGTTTTAAATGGGTAAGTACATCACTATTAATAGCTTTAAGCTTAGTTTCATCTGAATAGCAAATTAAAAAATCACAAGCACCTTCTTTTAATAGTTTAAATCCTTCCCCCACATTTGCAGCCACCAATTCAATTTTAAAATCTTTAATATAATCTGGAAACAATCTTAAAAACTTTGAAAAGAAAGTAGAACTTAATGAATGCACCACCGCAAACTTAATCGTCACTTCATTGCTTCGATTTAAGTTATTGAGCAAAGCCAAGGTCGCATTAAGTTGCTGTTCGATGCTTTTGGCCGTTGCCAGCAAAATCTGTCCAGCATCTGTAAATTCCATGTATCTCGAATTGCGCTCAAGAATTGCATAACCTAATGCTTGTTCGAGTTGTTGGATACGTCGGGTAAATGCAGACTGACTGACAAACCGACGTTCTGCTGCTTTTGAAAATGAACGTTCTTGTTCCAGGGTGAGTAGATCTTCAATCCAGCGAATTTCAAGACTCATTGCTTCATGTCATATGATGTTTGGCGCATTATAATCATGCTATGCAAAAATTGCATACTAAAATTAATCTATGCATTAGAAATTATGCATACCCAAATCTATGATGAATTATCTTGTTTAGATAGCGATACTAGAATGAACGCTGAAATTCAAACTCGTACAGAAAAGGATTTACTTGGTCTGCGTGAAGTACCAAACCAGTTTTATTTCGGAATCCAGACACTACGAGCAATTGAAAACTTCAATTTAAGCTCAAATAAAATTAACCAATACCCGAATTTGATCAAATCTTTGGCTATGGTCAAGCATGCCTGTGCCGAGGCAAACCATACACTGGGCAAATTGAGCGATCAAAAACTAAACGCCATCAAATACAGCTGCGATCAGTTGATTCATGGTGCTTACCATGAACAGTTCCCTATCGACCTTATTCAAGGTGGTGCAGGTACTTCAACCAACATGAACGCCAACGAAGTGATTGCAAACATTGGTCTTGAGCATTTGGGTTACAAAAAAGGTGAATATAAACACCTGCACCCAAATAACGATGTCAATATGTCGCAATCGACCAACGATGTTTATCCAACTGCAATTCGCTTAGGTCTATTGTTCAGTTTAGATGAAATGTACACCCCGTTTTCAAACCTGATTGCAAGCTTGCGTCAAAAAGGCGACGAATTTTCACATATCTTGAAAATGGGCCGTACTCAATTACAAGACGCTGTGCCAATGACCCTTGGTCAAGAGTTTAACGGATTTGCGACAACGCTTGAAAAAGATTTGGTTAAGCTCAAAGAAATTGCACCTAGCACTTTAAATTACATGAATTTAGGTGGTACCGCGATTGGTACAGGTATCAATACTGAGCAAAAATATACAGAGCTAGCAATTGAAGCACTTGCTCAGATTAGCCAGAAAAACATTAAATCTGCTCCAGATTTAATTGAAGCAACCTCCGATATGGGCGACTTCGTTTTACTTTCTGGTTTGCTTAAACGTACTGCGACTAAATTGTCTAAGATTGCAAACGACTTACGTTTACTTTCAAGTGGCCCACGCACTGGTATCAACGAAATCAATCTTGAACCACGCCAGCCAGGCAGTTCAATTATGCCAGGTAAAGTAAACCCAGTGATTCCTGAAGCACTTAACCTTGTATGCTTCCAAGTAATCGCAAACGACTTGGCTGTAACCTTGGCTGCAGAAGCAGGTCAGTTGCAATTAAATGCTTTTGAACCATTGATTGCATACAAGTTATTTGAATCAATTGAGTTGCTATCGAATGCGTTGGTGATGTTCCAAACCAAATGTGTAGATACCGTAACAGCGAATCAAGAACACTGTAAAGCTTTGGTAGATAACTCTATCGGGATTGTGACTGCATTGAACCCGTACTTGGGTTATGAAACCACGACCCGTATTGCTAAAACAGCCAATGAAAGCGGATTGAGTGTTTTAAGCCTGATTAAAGCAGAAAATTTGTTATCTGATGATCAATTGGCCGAAATTCTTGCCATTGATAACATGGTACAACCTAAAGCTGAAACAGCTTAATCTTTCAAATAAAAAAAGGAGCGTATATCGCTCCTTTTTTTTGCACTTATTTTTCATCTAAAACACGATAACAAGTTTTCATTTATTCACTTTAATCTAATAGAGCAATCACAAGTTAAACGGTAGCATTAATCAAAATTATCCGTATCTACTTTAAGATACCATCGCTTTTACGCCTATAAATAAGGATTAAACATGACGGATTTACCAACACGCATGAAACACATTGAAATTTCAGAACCCGGTGATCCCGATGTACTTAAAATAACCGAAGCTGATCTACCCGAAATCAAAGATCATGAGCTGTTGATTCAGGTGAAAGCTTTTGGAATTAACCGCCCAGATGTATTGCAGCGCATGGGGCTGTACCCAATGCCAAAAGGTGTAACCCCCATTCCCGGACTTGAAGTCGCAGGTATTGTGGTTGCCAAAGGCAGTGCCGTCTCGCTTTTTAATATAGGCGATGAAGTATGCGCGCTCACCAATGGTGGTGGCTATGCCGAGTTTTGTGCTGTGCCTGAAACCCAAACATTACCGATTCCAAGCTCGTTAAGTTTTGAAGAAGCGGCCGTCGTTCCAGAAACTTACTTTACCGTTTGGGCAAACTTGTTCGATATTGGTGGTTTAACTGCTGGCGAAACGGCACTTATTCATGGCGGAGCCAGCGGAATAGGAACCACAGCACTGAGTTTATGCCATGCCATGGGAATCAAAACGTTTACCACGGTCGGCACAGACGATAAGGTTCAGGCTTTAGATGCGATCACCACTGCAATCAACTACAAAACAGACAACTTTGAAGACGTGATTCTGGAACAGACTCAAAAGCAAGGTGTTGATGTCATTTTAGATATTGTGGGTGGTAAATACTTTCAGCAAAATATGAATGTATTAAAACGCGACGGACGTTTGGTCATTTTGGGCTTTATGGGAGGGCGTTTCGCGAAAGACTTTGATCTTCAGCAGCTTATTTTAAAGCGTGCCAAAGTGACGGGCTCGACCATGCGTGCACGCACCGATGAAGAAAAATACACTATCGCCAAAGCCTTAAAAGAAAAAGTCTGGCCATTGATTGAGCAAGGTCAATGCCGACCGATCATTTATAAAACATTTACTTTTGATCAAATAGCGCAGGCACATACCGCGATGGAGAAAAGCGAACATATTGGAAAAATTGTGATTTCGATGAGTAAAACTTAAATAGAGTATTGTTTAATTGCTTTCATTTCTCCATTTTAGGCTGCTTTGATTCAGCTTTGTTTAATAGCTTAGAATGGAGAAAGTGAAAAATTAAGAACGGTTTTGAGAATAATCTAAGCCAGCTTGAATGGCGCCCAGCGCCACAACATGCGCTGCATTTTTTATCCGGTTCAGCTCGCATGCTTGCCATAACATAGGCAAGGTATTTTCTTGTGCTGATTGTAAAGCAGCCTCCCAATAACCGGGCAATTGTAAGGTGCCACCTCCTAAACTCAACTTTGATGGATTAAACAGGTGGATTACACTGGCCAGCCCCAACCCCAATGCAGCTCCTGCTGTTTGAATCATGTCTAAAACTTGGCGATCGTTTGCATGTGCTCTTAAAGCCAGATCTTTTGGTTGCAAGCCACATGCTTTGACCAGTGCTGCACCACTTGCCAAATCGTCTAATCTTCGAATCTGATCATGCTGTACAATCGGCAAATAACCCAATTCCCCTGCCCATCCACATGTACCAGTGAGCGGTTGCCCTTGCACCATTAAAGCAGCGCCTATAGCGGTACCCACCATTACAACACCAGCGGTTATGTCTTTCGAAGCGTGCGAAAATTCTTGTATAAGTGCCGCTTTGATATCATTTAGCACAGCTACTGTGTTACACCAAGCCTGCAACGCTTGAGTCGCTTGCCAACCATTAAATGCTGGCAACACATCAGACAACACTATATCACCCGAAGCATTGACCAACCCCGGAACTGCAAGACCAATACTACTCGGCATGAGTTCGCTTTGCGTAATAAAATTATCAAGATGAGCCAAAAGTTGATCTGGTGTAAACCCAATACCAGTACTATAAATTGCCTCGGCATGTTCACAGAGTAATAATAATTTTGTACCGCCCAGATCTATCCCAATAGAACTACTTCGCATATTTTTCCTAAAAAATATAGTCTCTTGCTCTATTTATAAAATGAAAAGAGTTGAAATACAGTTGAAGTTTGTCTGTTCCTCTTTAATGTTATGTGCTTTGAATGATTTATTAGACTAGAGGTAATCTCGATTATTAAACAAAGAGATATCATTTATGGCAAAAAAGTGACTGAGTGACGCCAAATTAATTGTTATACTATAACATCAGATTTAATCATGAACAAAAATGAAGCATTTTTACGTTTTAACCGTTTTCACTTTTTTTGGACTAACTTTAAGCGCTTGTACATCTATACAACATCCACCAAAATCGGCGAAACAGATTCAATCTGTACGTCCAAATGCAATACAATCCTCTGCTCTCGCCAAACCAATACCTGTCTCTTATATTGTATGGTTAGAACGTAATCTCAATCAGAAGCGTGTTTCTGACTATAAAAACTATTTAATAAGTCAAGGCGTTAATCTGGTTGCACCAGATTTTGAGTTATTCCGATCTGCGCGTGGCTGGCAAGCATGTCAGTACGATCAATACGATGTTCCTGATTCATCTGTATGGAATAATGCTGTACCGACACTCAAGTTACTCGCCTATTTGGTAAATTCTAATATCATTTCAGATATCGAACTGACTTCTGCTTATCGTTCACCAATGCTTAACGCTTGCGTAGGTGGCGCAAAAGAGTCTTCTCATATGCAAAACTCGGCGATAGATTTTCGCATTGGACCAGAATTTCCATCAGATTCAGATCAGCTGCGCATCGCCAGCAGCAAACGCAAATTATGTAAATTTTGGCAAACTGAAGGTCAGCGCTACAACATGGGCTTAGGCGTTTATAGTTCTGGTCAAATTCATATCGACACCAAGGGATTTAGAACATGGGGACCAGACCATACTTGGCATAGCTCAATTTGTGGTGAAAAAATTGAATAAATAAGCCATTTAAGCAGCTAAAGTAGCCCAAGAAAGATAAACACATAAAATCTGATTGATTATTTGTTATATTATAACATAACATTGAGATATTAAATTACTGCTTTTGGCAATCCATCGCAGTGATATCGGTGTGTTTTCTTTAAAAAGGACATAGCAAATGGTCAGCTCCTTAGCCAATCCGTCACATAAACTCCCAGTTACCGTACTTTCAGGCTTTTTGGGCGCCGGAAAAACCACATTACTGAATCATATTTTAAACAACCGTGAAGGTCGCCGTGTGGCTGTCATTGTCAATGATATGTCAGAAGTCAATATCGACGCTGCGCTAGTCAAAAATGGTGGCGCAGAACTTTCTCGAACCGATGAGAAACTGGTCGAAATGAGTAATGGCTGCATCTGCTGCACTTTAAGGGAAGATTTACTGATTGAAGTTAAACGCTTGGCAGAAGAAAATAAGTTTGATCAATTGGTGATTGAATCTACAGGTATTTCAGAGCCTCTCCCTGTGGCTGAAACCTTCACTTTTGCAGATGAAGACGGTATTTCTCTTAACCAGTTTGCACAATTAGATACCATGGTGACTGTAGTCGATGGATTTAATTTTCTTCGAGATTACAGCTCTTATGATCAGTTAAATGATCGTGGGGAATCTTTAGGTGAAGATGACCAGCGTAGCGTAGTCGACTTATTGATCGATCAAATTGAATTTTGTGATGTGATTATTCTTAATAAAATTGATTTAATTAATAGCGAAGAAAAAGAACGTCTGATTGCTATTTTGAACAAGCTTAATCCACGCGCAAAAATCGAAATTTCTGAATTTGGACGCGTATCACTAGATACTGTGCTAAACACTGGATTATTTGATTTCGATCAAGCATCTCAGGCACCGGGTTGGTTAAAAGAACTACGTGGAGAGCATGTTTCAGAAACTGAAGAGTACGGTATTAGCAGTTTTGTTTATCGTGCACGCCGTCCATTTCATCCTGAGCGCTTTTATGCCTTTATTAATTCTGAATGGCCAGGGGTTGTCAGGTCAAAAGGTTTTTTCTGGTTGGCATGTGAGCCAACACTTGCATGCTCATGGTCGCAAGCAGGTGCAATGGCACGCCATGGCGTAGCGGGTAGTTGGTGGGCGGCAACTGAGCCTGAAAACTGGCCTCAAGATGATCAATCGCTGGCGGCAATTGAAAAAAACTGGGATGAAAAAGTGGGTGATGCTCGTCAAGAGATTGTCATGATTGGCATGGAGATGAATGAGCAAGATCTGATCATGCAATTCGATCAATGCTTACTCACAGACACCGAAATGGCACTTGGTCCACAGCAATGGATCAAATTTTCAAATCCATTTAACTGGCCTTCACTCAATTAACCGATGTATAAACTTTTATGAACTCATCACTTCCAGACGTTTGCGTTTCACAATTACCAAATAATTTGATCGCACTGAAATGGGTTGGTATGGAAGGCATTGACCTTCCCCTTTCTATTCAACAATTTTATTATCCATTAAGTGCCAAAGTTGATATATATGTCAATCTGCCAAAAAGTGATATTAAAGGCATTCATATGTCGCGTCTGTATCGCTTACTCAATGAATTACATGACTTAGATGCTTCGGCCATTCATTCACTTTTGCAAGACATCATTTCTAGCCATCAAGATTGTGGTAGTGATGCTGCAAAGATTGTGCTGAAATTTGATTTGATGCTAAGCAGATCTGCACTGGTCAGCGCAGATCTGAATGGATGGAAAAGCTATCCTGTTTGCATCGAAGCAGAGCTGATCAATCATAAATTTCGGATAAATTATGCAGTTGATGTCTCGTACTCATCGACCTGCCCCTGCTCAGCGGCTTTATCGCGGCAATTGATTGCACAGGCATTTGAACTACAATTTAAAGACACGTACACATTGCCAAAATCAGACATAAAGCAATGGCTTGAAGAACATGCAACTTATGCAACGCCTCATAGCCAACGTAGTATTGCGCAGATTAAGATTGAAACAGATGATGCCAAGCAATTGATAAATTTAACTGAATTGATTGATAAAGTTGAGCAAGCCTTAAAGACACCGACTCAAACTGCGGTAAAACGAGCTGATGAACAAGCTTTTGCGCAGTTAAACGGACAAAATTTAATGTTTGTTGAAGATGCAGCCAGACGTTTATCGAGTGAACTTGATAAAACATCATTAAAATGGTCAATTAAAGTGATTCATCAAGAAAGTTTGCACGCACATGATGCAGTCGCAATTTCGATGTCATCTTGACTCGTAATCATTTAAAGATGAGTTCACGATCTTTTATAAATTTATCTGCTTTGCTTAGGCTATTTTGATACATAGTATCAAAATAGCTCAATTTAAATAAAATATCGGATGAATCTTTGAGATAGAAATGCAATTGATTAGAAAAAGATCATTCTTTCGTGTCTAGGAAATCACTGAAATTGCTTGTTTTTATCTTTTGCCAATACGATCTAAATCGTTAATGGCTTTTTATATCATTTTTGATCAGTCAAAATGATCAAAAAAGTCATTTAGCATTGTCTTGTAATATGAACTACAGCCAGTTCATGACTTTAAAGGCCATTTATTTAAGCCAGACCACGAAAAAAAATCGAAGCGTATAACTTCAAAGTGTCATTGAGTTTTCTGACTAAAAAACAATATGTTAGTTAAATTTAAAAAGGATTTTAAATAGATTGAATTTTTACGCTTCATAATAATTTTTATTTTTTTCAATAGTTTATAAATATAAAAAGCTATTTCCTCTTAATAATTCTCCTAATTTTTTAACTTCACTTGAATTGATTATGCATTCTTTGGCAACAAAAAAAGACCTATGAAATGCAGAATTGAGCACACTTTTTAATCCCTTTTCCACATTTCGAATCTAAAGCTTTCTCATTTTGGATGTTATATTTCGATTCGCTACATCTTAATTACTATCCATTCAGCGATATGTTTTAGTCAATTCTGTTTAAATTGTGTGACAAACAAACAGACTAGAATTTTGTCATTTTTTAACATTGCGCATTTCTCGCAAAGTTTACAATATATGCTATGAAATTTGGCATATAGTCTTTGCTCAATTACTAACAAAATTGATAATCAAAAGCAGAAATATATGCCTGAAAGAGCAAATTTTGCATAGATTTTGCAAGTATGGTTTGCACATTGATAAATTGGAGCAAGTTGAATGAGTTCAACCATTTTGGTAATTCATGGACCGAATTTGAACCTCTTAGGAACAAGAGAGCCAGAGGTGTACGGTCATCTGACACTTGATGATATCAATCAGCAACTCAAAACCCAAGCAGAATCTCAAGGTATCGGATTAGAAACTTTTCAAAGTAACTGGGAAGGTGCCATTGTTGATCGTATTCATCAAGCCAGACTTGACGGAATTTCACTGATTATTATTAACCCAGCAGCACTCACACATACATCGGTTGCGCTGCGGGATGCACTGTTAGGTGTAGATATCCCCTTTCTTGAAGTTCATTTATCGAACGTTCATGCTCGAGAAGCTTTCAGACATCATTCCTATTTGTCCGATAAAGCGGTTGGCGTAATTTGCGGTTTGGGAGCCAAAGGTTATGCCTTTGCTCTCGATTTCGCCATCCACAAAATTCAACCATCTATTTAATCCAACACGATTTAGGAACATTCACCTATGGATATTCGCAAAATTAAGAAACTCATCGATTTGATGATTGAATCTGACTTACAAGCGATTGAGGTTAAAGAAGGTGATCAATCTATCGCTCTTACTCGTCCAACACCAGTAATTGCAGCAGGTGCAATTGCAGCTGCGCCGGCGGCAGCGCCAGCGGCTCCAGCGCCTAAAACCCCTCGTGGTGCGGTAGAGACTTCTCCAATGGTCGGCGTATTTTATGCTGCCCCAAGCCCAGGTGAAGCTCCATTTGTAAAAGTTGGTCAAACGGTTTCTGCTGGTGAAACATTGGGTATCATCGAAGCAATGAAAATCATGAACCCGATCGAAGCAACTCAAAGTGGCGTGGTTGAAGAAATTTTGGTAAAAAATGGTGATGTAATCCAGTTTGGTCAACCATTATTCCGCTTCCGCGCATAATCTCACGGGGATAGCTATGTTGCAAAAAGTATTAATTGCAAACCGTGGTGAAATCGCGTTACGAATTACCCGGGCTTGCAAATCATTAGGCATTAAGACTGTGGGTATCTATTCAGATGCCGACAAGGACTTGATGCACTTACGTTTTGTTGATGAAGCGGTATGTATTGGGCCGGGTGCGAGTAGTGATAGCTATTTAAACATCCCAGCAATTATTACTGCAGCAGAAATTACAGGTGCAGATGCCATCCACCCTGGCTACGGTTTTCTTTCTGAAAATGCAGAGTTTGCAGAAATTGTAGAATCTTCTGGTTTTATTTTCATTGGTCCACGTCCTGAACATATTCGCCTGATGGGTAATAAAGTTTCGGCGATTATTGCCATGAAAAAAGCAGGCGTACCGACCGTACCAGGATGTGATCATGCGGTCACTATTCACAATGCCTTGGCAGAAGCAAAAGAAATCGGTTTTCCGCTGATTGTAAAAGCTGCTTCTGGTGGTGGTGGTCGTGGTATGCGTATTGTTGAGCGTGTAGATACGTTGCTTGAATCTGTTCAGGCTGCTCAGCGTGACGCAGAAATGTGGTTTGGCGACGATACGGTCTATATGGAGCGTTTCTTGCAGAAGCCACGTCATGTGGAAGTTCAGGTTTTGGGCGATGGTAATGGCCATGCAGTTCACCTGTACGATCGTGACTGCTCGCTTCAGCGCCGTCACCAAAAAGTGCTAGAAGAAGCACCTGCTCCTGGTTTACCTGAGCAAGCACGTGCCGATATTTTAGAAGCTTGTGTGAATGCATGTAAACTCATGCAATACCGCGGTGCTGGTACGTTTGAATTCTTGTTTGAAGACGGCGAATTCTTCTTTATCGAAATGAACACACGTGTTCAGGTTGAGCATCCTGTAACTGAAATGGTGACAGGTATCGATATTATTGAACAACAATTACGTATTGCTGCCGGTTTAGGTTTAGAACTGCAACAAGAAGAAATTGAAGTTCATGGCCATGCCATCGAATGTCGTATCAACGCAGAAGATCCAACCACTTTCTTACCTTCTCCAGGCAAGATCGATAGCTTCTACGCACCAGGTGGTGCAGGCATCCGTCTAGATTCACATATTTATTCGGGCTACAGCATTCCGCCTTACTATGACTCAATGATTGCAAAACTCATTGCACATGGTAAAGACCGCGAAACATCCATGGCTCGTATGCGTCAAGCATTAGACGAGATGATTCTGACAGGTGTAAAAACCAATATTCCATTGCATAAAGACTTGATCTTGCAAGATCCCGAGTTTTTAAAACAAGCCATGGATATTCATTATCTTGAAAAGCACTTGTTAAAACAGCTTGAAGCTGAAAAGCCTGCTGCAGCTGCAACACAAGAAAATGCTACAACTGAAAAGGCATAATTGTCATTTCATAAAAAAACCTCTCATGGATTCATGAGAGGTTTTTTTATTTGTGCTCTTGCTTAAGGTAAAACTCTGCGCAGCGTTGCAAAACATTGCTGACCTTTTTCATTGGCACAGAAGTTAATGGTATCTGCATTTTTCCAGTGTACAAAATACTGCGACACCTCACCTGACTGATCGACTTTTTGACCAGAACAATCAGTTTCGTTGTTGTCGTACTTGATTTGCATAATCAAACCAGCCAACTGCTCATTTTTATCTGGTGATGGTTGATAATCATAAATACCATACGACCACTCTTGGCCACTTTTTACAATCACTTCGTTGGCATTTCGAAAGTTATAATATTCAGTACATTTTTTATTATTAGGAATTTCCATTCCCCACAAGCCCATAATTTCAGGACGAGTCACAATTTTAATGGTACTCGGATTTAAATCCATAGTTTGCGGTTGTTCAGAAGCCTCAGGTGCTTTTAAAGGCGCCTCAGCCATGGCCCATGTAGAACAGAAGCACAATAAACCAACAATATAGATATTTTTCATAGATTTATTAACGACTAAATGCATACACTTAAATTAGCATATTTTTAATTGCTTTCATCTAATCATAACCATATATGAACAATTTAAATCGGCATCAACCCGATTATATGCCGGATTCATGCCGATAAAAGATATTACCTAGCGAATATGTGTGCCAACAGTCTCGTAGCTCACATCGTAATCGCGTAAGTTCAAATGCGCTAAACGCTGTCTTAATGTTTTCAACGACCACGGCCATGCAGCAAAATTACGGCCATTGGCATCTAAATAGTAACTTTTACAGCCACCAGCATTAAAAACCGTGGTTTGAAGGTGTTGTTGAACCTGCTCATTGTGGTATTTAAGGACTTGCGGTTTGACGGTCAGTTTACTAATTTTATGTTTTTTGATTTTTTGCAAACCATCTACAATGTAATTAAGTTGCGCCTCTGCCAAGCCAATAAAAGAATCATAGACCAGTACATTCGGACCAAGAACCAAAAATGCATTGGGTACATTTTCAATATTAGTGCCTAAATATGCTTCCGGTGATGTGCTTTTCCACAAATCGTGTAAACACTGACCTTTTTCGTTATAAACACGTCGTCCAATCGGAGGATGTGAAACTTCAAAACCCGTACCCCAAATAATGACATCGACCTCATGTTTTTCACCGTTGGCTGCAATCACGGTATTGCCCTCAACTTTGACCAAGCCATGAGGAATCAACTGAGTATTTTCTGCCTGCAATGCTGGATAATAGTTGTTTGCAAACAATAGACGCTTACAACCAATGGTAAAGTCTGGTGTAACTTTTTTACGTAGTTCAGGATCTTTGATTTGCGTTTTAAGTACTTGCTTAAATATTTCGCCCACTGGCTTCAACACAGCAGGATTACGTAAACCGAAATTGATTGCGTTAAGTGACTGCGCCACGGCCTGACGCCACGTGGCCTGAATAATAGGAAAGCGCTCAATCAGCGATTTACTTACATTACCCAATTCCATATCAGGTTTTGGAATAACCCATGGTGCAGTACGCTGAAATACATACAGCTCTTTGGCTAAAGGCTGAATTTGCGGCACAAACTGAATGGCAGAAGCACCGGTACCAATGACCGCAATCCGTTTTCCAGTTAAGTCATAATCATGATTCCACTTTGCAGAATGAAACATTTCACCTTTAAATGTATCTAAACCGTCTAACTTGGGAATTTGTGCTTCAGTAATCGGGCCTGTTGCAAAAATAACTGTACGTGACAAATAGGTTCCTTTTGAAGTTTCCAGTACCCAAAGATTTTGTTCGGTGTTCCAGCTGGCTTTAATGAGCTCAGTTCCAAATTCAATTTTTTGATCAATATGAAAGGTTTGGCTTACTTCTTCCAAGTAACTCAAAATTTCAGGCTGGCGTGCAAATAAATGGCTCCATTTACTACTGGGCGCAAAAGAGTACGAATACAAGGCAGATGGCACATCACAACCACAGCCAGGATAAGTATTTTCTCGCCATGTCCCGCCAACACGAGTGGCTTTCTCTATAATTTTATAATTCTCATAGCCTACATCATCTAAACGTTTTGCAGCAGCAAGGCCTGAAATACCTGCGCCTACAATAAAAGTATCATAAATATGTTGCGGCATTTTTGATGCATTTTCAGCAGTTGTCACTTCTTTTAATTTTGCTGTCATGGTGGTTTACCTTCAAATCAAACTTACTTAAATAAACTGTACGATAGACCTAAAAATTTGGTGTAAAGCACAGGTGACGTCCGTTTCATCAGCCAGAAAAGTTTGGCATCAAGTTGTGGAATGGTATAAAGCTCACCCGCATCCAGACGATTGAGTGTTAAACGTGCTACTGCATCGCTGGTGGTCAAGGCAAAATTCATCAGGGCATGATCTGCAAGTTTTGAATAGCGCCCCGGTATACGGCCGTTTTTGATGATGTTGGTGGGTACTAAAGTTGGGCACAATACATTCACCTTTACGTTGAACTTACCAAGCTCTGCGTACAAAGTTTCAGACAACGCACGAACACCGGCTTTAGTGACGTTATAAGCTGTCATTTCAGGTGCCGCAGTGTACGATGCCGCAGATGCAACATTAATGATGGCACCATAACCAAGTTGTTTAAACTTAGGCACAAAGTAATGACAACCATGAATGACACCCCATAAATTGATATTGGTCACCCATTGCCAGTCGTCTAAACTGATTTCATCAAACTTTCCACCCAAGCCAACCCCAGCATTGTTGATCACCAATGTTACCGGATGCTGCATGAGATGCTCGGCTTGCTCCGCCAGAGACTTGACCTGTTCTGCTTGACTCACATCACATTGAATCGCAAACGCTTTTGCACCTAATTGCTCGATTAAGCGTACCGTTTCTTCAGCACCAGTCAGATTAATATCTGCACAGACAACTGTAGCTTTGCGTTTTGCAAGCTCCAAAGCAAAACTGCGCCCGATACCACTTCCCGCACCTGTAACCACTGCATAGGCGTTAAAACTTGGTTTTTTATTTTTCCGTCCAAATAGCATCATCGTGATGTGTCCTTTTTTCTGAGCATTGCAATTGCATCGATTTAGCTACGAAGCGCCGGTGTAAAAACTTTCACAAGATACGGCGCAATGGCACCACCTTCTTTGAGTAGTTTTTCTTTGTAATACTCAAGGTATTCACTGGTATCGTGATCATTTGGATGAAAATCGCGACGTAAATAGTCAAAGATTTGCCCCATAGTGCTACCAAAAACACCATCATTTGGACTAAAGATCAGCGCTACACCGCGTTTGGCATCTTTCCAGAATTTGCGTGTCACAAGGTCTTTTGGTTGGCGTAAAACTGGCACAAACAATGTTGAAAACGGAATCAATCCCAAAATAGTTCCAAAGGCTATAAAGAAGCCTGCTGCACGTAATGCATAGTTTCCATTGAGTAATTGATAGACATCATACGCAATATCTTTATGCTCCGACTCTTCAAGCATATGCCACATCCACATCGCACGTGTTTTGGCATCATTTGAATAGTAGAAATTTTTCTCGTGCTTCATCATGTATTCTGCAAGCACAGCCGTAAAATGCTCGATTCCGGCCATCATGGAGAGCTTAAGTGGTTGTGGAAATTTTAAGAAAATATTGTCAAAAAACTTCTCTCCCAAAAAGCGATATAGTTTTACCGGGAAATTAACGGCTTCATGTGCAATCGCGTCATTAAATTCATTATGAAGTTTAGAGTGAATCGCCTCTTGTCCGATCAGCGATGTCACACGCTGTTTCAATAGCGGATCTTTCACGAAATCACGATGATACCGTGCGGTTTCAATGACCAGATCTTCACCATACGTCAAAAACACAGAGAGCGTTGCGAAAAAAGTACTGGCAAATTGATTGTTCATGTAAAACGCAAAATCAATCTCTTTTCCATCAAATCCAACTGCAATATGACGAATTGGAATTGCAGGTTTTTGGGTATAATCTGGTAACTCAAATTTAGGCATGGGCTTGAAAGCTTGGACTGATTTTTTTACTGCGGTCGAGATCATGGCGACACCTTCTTAAAGCATTCAATGGATTAAGCTGAAAGATTGTTCAGACTTTTTACATATCTTCATGCTAATCCGATGTGTTGTTCGGATTCAATTCGGGTCTAGATCATCTGATAAACTTTAATGTAGCTTAGGCTATTTATTCATACTCAAACCTTCATCTATTTTAAATTATTAATTTTTAATAAATTTATTTAACATATTGACTAAAATTACCATTAAATTTGATGCTTTGCGCAACTGACAATCTTCGATTTTTGATGTGCTTACTGGCTGAAGTTTGTTGTGTTTTTTGCTGTTCGGATTTATGTTTTTTAAATTGTTGTATTTGGCCTAACATGATAATTTGAATTATTGTTCGGATTTAAGGAATATCCATTGAGCACTCGAAAGCCGCGCCAAACACGAGCAAAAGTCACGGTAGATACCATTATTGAAGCTGGATTTATATCTGTAGCATTGCATGGTATGAGTGGAACTACAACTCGGCATATTGCAGATATTGCAGGTGTCAGTGTTGGGTCATTATATGAATACTTTAAAAATAAAGAAGAAATTTACGATGCGATGGCGGCATCATTTGTACAAGAAATTTTAAAAATGATTAAAGATCTTACGCCTGTCATTATGGATATGGAGCTAGAATCTGTCATTGAACTTATTTTTTATAATTTTCGAGATTTGCTCACCCGAAACAATGAACGCTATCTGATTTGTTTACGACATGCCAATGAGCTGCGTTATGACAAGTATATTAATCAGATTGAGCGGGAACTGATGAATATTGTCATGAAATACATGATGCATAATCCAAAGTACTTAAAGGTGAATAATCTTGCAGTTACAGCCTATGTCAGTATTAACAGCGGCATTTTTAATATTGCACGGCATTTGATTTTGCCCAATCCTTACATCAGTTTCGACGAGTTGGTAGATGGACTGAAAACCATGATTATGAGCTATATTAATGCCGAGCTTAAGAAAGCTGAACAATAATTAAAGCTCCTCTTTTGATTGGTCTAAACTAGAAAATGTACTTAAATTCTTCACCATTAATTCAAGGTTATTACGAATCAGAAAAGCCAGATTAATATCGACCCCTTGCAACATTTGCGCTTCGAGCTGCTGAACCACTTGGTTACATTGGTTTAGTTTGTCTAGTCCACTCGGTGTCACCGTAACTAGAATGCGTCGACCATGAGTTGGATCTGGTGCTTTTTCAATCCAGCCATTTGCGAGTAGATCTTGCAAAATTTTATTGGCCGATTGCGGTTTTATAAATGAACGTTCAGCAAGCTTGGCATTAGATAAATTCGGTTTGGCCGCCAGCACCGAAAGTGCAGTAAATTGCGGCAAACTAATCTCAAGCGCACTTAGGTGTTCAGTCAAATATTTGCTAATGATGCGGTCAACCCGAGCAATCATATAACTTAAGCGTGGCTCTTCTTCTCTTTTTCTATCAACTGAACTTGAACGTAGCATAATTTATCTTCATAAAAAATTAAAAAGTATGAGGCCAATCAGCCCCATACTTTTAAAAGAATGTTACTGAGCGCTTGAGCCATGCGCCAAATGTACAGGGTGTTTGGGCTTTCTGACAAGCATTAGTGCAGATATTGCAGCAATCAGGATAACCGGAATACTTGAACCAATGACGATAGTCGAGCTCTGACCTAACGAAAGTAGGAAACCTGCAACCAACGGTCCGGCAAAAGAACCGATTCGTCCAATTGCAACTGCTGCGCCCACCCCCGTGCCACGCATTTCGGTTGGATAATACATTGCCGCCAGACCATATAAAGCAGATTGTCCACCCACAATAAACAAGCCACAACCCACTGCAGAAAGTGCCAGCAATGCAACTGTTGGTGAAATTGACAGACAACACAAAGCGACCAGAATGCCCGCATAGATAAACTTAATCACACTGCTCATACGCATCTTGTCGAGCAGCATACCCATCAAAATAGAACCAAAAATTCCGCCTACATTGTATCCCATCTGTACATAGTTGGCTTCAAGTTTAGACAATCCTTGTGAACCCATAAGCAGTGGTAACCAGTTCAGCAAGAAATAGAGCACCACCAGCGTACAAAAGAAACTGATCCATAATTGAATGGTCGACATCCGTCTTTCTTTTGCAAACAGCACTTCCCAAAATGGTGTTGTACTTTGCAGGTGTGTTTTTTTCTGCAGATAGCTGTTGGATTCAGGTAAGAACTTCATTAAGAGTGGAATGAGTAATATCGGCGCAATACCACCCACATAAAAAATATGCCGCCACTCTGCATCACCTGCCATAAGCATAGCCACAACAGAGGTCAGTAGCCCTCCAAATGGAATGCCACTGTACATAATACTGACTGCGGTGGCCTTGCGGTTTTCAGCCACAGCTTCTGATGCAACCGTAATCATCATGGGTAATGCACCGCCCATACCTAAACCAGTAAAAAAACGAATCACCAGCAATAAGTTATAGTTGGTGGCAAAAGCTGTCAGTAATGACATGATCCCGAACAGCATAATACTCAAAATTAAAATCTTTTTACGGCCTACAATATCTGCCAAACGACCACCGATAATCGCGCCTGGCAGAGTTCCAATAATTGCAGCACTAAATGCCCAAGCCATTTGGGCATTATCTAACATAAATTCGGCACGCATTCGCGGTGCTGCTACACCCATCGATTGAAGATCAAAGCCTTCAAATATCGCTATAGCAAAGCACAGCAGTAACGTAAGTTTCGCCCTTCCCGATGCCTTCGATACGGTATCCATAGTCTCTTCCTTATTTTGACTAAACATCCTTTACGTTTTTATTGTCAATGTTCAAAGAACACACATAAAATATCAGTTAAGCTTATAAAAAAATCAATATGTTTTTTTATTAAATTTTCTTAAAAATATTTTTAATATTAAAAATCAAAATATTATAAAAAATTTATAAAATTCTTCAAAAAACGCTTGAATGTAAGTTTAACTGATATTAAATTAAATTAAATCCAAGACAGCATAATTTGTCATTCAAGGAGAAAACAAATGACATACGATAAACGTTGGGAAACCGTTGATGTACAAGTAGAACATGGAATTGCATGGGTCACACTTAATCGCCCTCACAAAAAAAATGCAATGAGCCCAACACTCAACCGTGAAATGATCGATGTGCTTGAAACACTCGAGCTAGATTCAGAGGCAAAAGTGCTGGTGTTAACTGGTGCCGGTGATTCTTGGACTGCTGGCATGGATTTAAAAGAATATTTCCGTGAAGTAGATGCTCAACCTGAAATTTTCCAAGAACGTATTCGACGTGATTCGTGTCGCTGGCAGTGGCAATTACTTCGTATGTACTCTAAACCAACAATTGCCATGGTTAACGGCTGGTGTTTTGGTGGTGGTTTCTCGCCACTGGTGGCCTGTGATTTAGCCATTGCAGCCGATGAAGCCACTTTTGGACTGTCAGAAATTAACTGGGGCATTCCACCGGGCAACCTCGTCAGCAAAGCGATGGCAGATACGGTTGGTCATCGTGCATCACTGTATTACATTATGACCGGTAAAACTTTTACCGGTAAAGAAGCTGAAGCAATGGGTCTGATTAATAAAAGCGTCCCGCTTGCACAGCTAAAGGCAGAAGTGACAGAACTGGCACAGTGTCTGGTCGAGAAAAACCCTGTCGTTTTACGTACAGCTAAAAATGGCTTTAAGCGCTGTCGTGAGCTGACATGGGATCAGAATGAAGATTACTTATATGCCAAACTGGATCAATGTAATCATCGAGATACTGAGGGCGGCCGCCAAGAGGGTTTAAAACAGTTCTTAGATGAAAAATCGATTAAGCCAGGTTTGCAAAGCTATAAGCGTACAGGTTAAGTTCGCAACATCAATGCTCAAGTAAGGATACACTCGATGCAACATGTACAGTTACTTATTGATGGTCAGTCTGTCGATGCTGCCAATCAAGCCACCTTTGAACGCATTAGCCCAATAGACGGTCATGTTGCAAGTGTTGCTGCTGCTGCAACACTTGAGGATGTTGATCGTGCACTTGAATCGGCTAGCCGTGCATTTCAAATCTGGTCAAAAGTTTCGCCGACTGAACGTCGTTTACGCTTGCTCAAAGCGGCAGATCTGATGGATCAAAATACCGAAAAGTTTATCGAAATCGGTATGCGTGAAACAGGTTCAACAGCCACATGGTATGGCTTTAATGTTCATCTGGCAGCCAACATGCTACGCGAAGCCGCCGCGATGACCACTCAAATTGACGGAAGCTTAATTCCGTCTGATGTACCAGGCAATCTGGCAATGGGAATTCGGGTGCCATGTGGTGTTGTAGTCGGGATCGCACCTTGGAATGCACCTGTTATTTTACCAACCCGAGCACTTGCAATGCCTTTAGCTTGTGGCAATACGGTAGTACTCAAAGCCTCGGAAGCTTGCCCGGCAACCCATCGTTTGATTGGTGCAATTTTAAATGAAGCAGGTTTGGGTGAAGGTGTGGTTAATGTCATTACACATGCACCTCAAGATGCACCACAAGTCGTTGAGCGTCTGATTGAACACCCTTCAGTTAAACGCATTAATTTCACCGGTTCGACCAAAGTAGGTAAAATTATTGCCGAAACAGCAGCAAAGCATCTTAAACCTGTTTTATTAGAACTTGGTGGTAAGGCGCCTGTGGTGATTTTAAATGATGCTGATCTGGATGAAGCTGTAAATGCGGTTGCATTTGGTGCATTTTTCAATCAAGGCCAGATCTGTATGTCGACAGAACGTGTTTTGGTTCAAGACGGCATTGCAGATCGCTTTATTGAAAAGCTCATTCAAAAAACAGCCTCACTTAAAGCAGGTAATCCAACGCAGCAAGGCAGTATGTTGGGTGTGCTTGAAAGCCGACGCGCAGCAGAGCGAATTCAGCACTTACTTGAAGATGCACAGCAAAAAGGTGCCAACCTTCCGTTGGGTATCCAGATTCAAGATACCCTCATGCAACCGACACTCGTACTGGATATTCAACCCGAAATGTTGTTGTATCGCGAAGAATCATTTGGGCCAGTTTGTACAGTACAACGTTTTGCTAGCATTGAAGACGGTGTTCGCTTGGCAAATGACAGTGAGTTTGGTTTATCTTCGGCTGTGTTTAGTCAAAACTTTGGTTTGGCGATGGATGTTGCCAAACAGATTGACTCCGGGATTTGCCACATCAATGGTGCAACCGTACACGATGAAGCACAGATGCCCTTCGGTGGCACTAAATCGAGTGGTTATGGTCGCTTTGGCAGTAAAGCATCCATTGCTGAATTTACCGAGCTTCGCTGGATTACCATACAAACACAGCCACGCCATTACCCAATTTAACCATTGGGTATGGTTTTAAAAAATAACGATATAAAAATTGCATGATGCAAAAAAGTACAGCGATGTACAACATGGAGTGAACGAAATGCAAATGAATGCCACTCAATCACAAGACAGAGAGCGCTTTGTAAAACTTGGACAACATGCAATTGACTATTTTTATAAAGGTCCGGTTTTACATATTCAACCCAAAGAACAACTCAAGGCTTATCCGCAAAAACTGACCGATCGTTTGATTCATTTTGCTAAAGTTAAGCCCGACCATACCTTTGCCGCTAAACGCAATACACAAGGCGAATGGATCAGGCTCAGTTATGCAGAAACCTTGCAACGTGCTTGGCATATTGCACAAGCTTTGCATCAGCGCAACTTAAGCCAAGAACGACCTTTGGTAATTTTATCGGGAAATGATCTTGAACACTTAACGCTTTCGATGGGCGCGATGTTGGCAGGTGTACCATTTTCTGCTATTTCGCCAGCCTACTCACTGGTATCTCAAGATTTTGGCAAATTAAAACATGTGTTTGATGTGCTCACCCCAGGCATGGTGTATGCAAATGATGGACAAGCTTTTGCTAAAGCCATTCAAAGCTATACGCAAGATCATATTGAAATTGTGACCAATAAAGGCATTATAGGCGATCAAGTCTGTACATCGTTTCAGTCTTTATTAGATACCCCCGTGACCGATGTTCAAGAGCATTATGAAACGCTAGATGAGCATCAGATTGCCAAGTTTTTATTTACATCCGGTTCGACCAAGCTTCCAAAGGCTGTTCCGACCACACATTTGATGCTGTGTATCAATCAACAAATGCTACTTCAAACTTTTCCAGAGTTTGAAGACACACCGCCTGTATTGCTGGACTGGCTGTCTTGGCACCATACCTTTGGTGGAAGCCACAATGTTGGGATTGCGCTTTATAACGGCGGAACCATTTACATCGATGACGGTAAGCCCGTTCCGGGAAAATTTGATGAAACGATTCGAAATTTAAAAGAAATTTCACCGACGGTTTATCTAAATGTACCCAAAGGCTGGGAAGAACTCACCGATGCACTGGAAAAAGATGCCGAACTCAGAGATCGCTTCTTTGCCAACGTTAAAATTTTATTTTTTGCTGGTGCTGCATTATCTGAAGCAGGCTGGAACCGACTCGATAAAATTGCACAGGCACATTGCGGTGAAAAAATCCGCATCATGAGTGGCTTGGGCATGACCGAAACGGCACCATCGTGCGCCTTTACCACAGGCCCGCGGGTAATGGCTGGTTTTATTGGCTACCCTGCTCCGGGCTGCGAAATCAAGCTCGTACCGTATGGCGATAAACTTGAATTTTGCGTGCGTGGCTTACATGTCATGAAAGGCTACTGGCGACTAAAACCCGATCAGCAAAGCACAATTTTTGATGAAGACGGCTTTTTCCGTACCGGCGATGCGGTACGTCTGGTCGATCCAAACGACCCTGCACAGGGCCTTATGTACGACGGCCGTATTGCAGAAGATTTTAAACTCAACACGGGCACCTTTGTTAATGTCGGTACTTTACGCAACAAGGCACTCATTCAAGGTAATTTGTTAATTCAAGATGTTTGTATTACCGGTTCAAATCTAAATGCGATTGGCTTCTTGGTTTTTCCTAAGCTTGATGCCTGTGCAGATTTTGCTGGTCTGAATATGAAAAATCATAGTGCAACAGATATCTTGCAACACCCTAAAGTACAGCAGTGGTTTCGACAGTTTTTAATTCAGTACAACAAAGATGCCACGGGCAGTTCAAATCGGGTATCAATGTTGTATTTAATGACTGAAGCACCACAGCTCGATGCAGGTGAAGTAACCGATAAAGGCAATTTAAATCAGAGTAACATCTTAAAACGTCGTGCTGCACTGGTCGAAGAACTGTATAACAAACAAATAGATAATCCATTGATTGTACGTATACCCGTTTTAAATCACTCCTAAGTTTATTTCTTGTTCTCAAGCTCATTTCGTATGGGCTTAGGCCTTGATCATGCTAAAAAAAGGTGAAATATGCAGCAAGATACTGATTTTGAATTGTTCCGCGATACTTACAAACGTTTTTTAAAGGATCATGTTGCGCCCTATTACGAGCAATGGGAGCACGATGGCCTGATTCCTCGACATATCTGGAACTTACTCGGTGAAAATGGGTTCTTGTGTGTCGATGTTCCAGAAGAATACGGTGGATATGGCGCACCAGTTCACTACTCGCTCATGCTGGTGCAAGAAACTGCACGCGCAGGATTTGGCTCACTTGCGGTTGCCATTGGTGGACAAAATGAACTGGTCTCTCCTTATATCCAAAATATGGGTAGTGAGGCGCAAAAGAAATACTGGTTACCCAAAATGGTATCGGGCGAAGTGGTAACAGCAATTGCCATGACCGAAGCCAATGCCGGATCAGACCTTCAAGCTATTCGCACTCAAGCGATTTTAAAAAACGAGCATTACGTCATTGATGGTTCAAAAACCTTTATCTCCAACGGATTACATGCCGATTTAATTGTTCTGGTTGCCAAAACAGACCCACAGGCACGTGCAAAAGGTATTTCTCTGTTTTTGGTCGATGCGCAACTTGAAGGTGTTGAAAAAGGACGTTCGCTTAAAAAAATTGGACTGCATGCACAAGACACTGCCGAACTCTTTTTTGATGGCGTTCATGTACCAGTAACTCAGCGCCTTGGTCAAGAAGGCCAAGGCTTTGCATATCTGATGCAAGAGCTCCCCCGCGAACGTTTAAGTATCGCGATGATGGGTATGGGATCGATTTGGGGCGCGATTGACCTGACCACCAATTATGTACAAGAGCGTAAGGCATTTGGCCAAACACTGGCACAGCTTCAAAACACGCGCTTTGTGATTGCCAATGCACAAATCAAAGCAAAAGCAGCGCAAGCGTTTATTCATGAATGTGCCCAAATGTACCATCAGGGGGCGCTGACTGTGGGCCATGTTGCTGCATTGAAATGCTTTATTACCGATACCCAATGCGACGTGATCGATCAACTGCTGCAATTATTTGGGGGATACGGCTATATGCAGGAATATCCGATTTCTCGTTTTTTTGTCGATTCACGTGTGCAAAAAATTTACGGTGGCACCAACGAAATCATGAAGGAAATCGTGGCGCGAGACGTACTCGGAAAATAACCAATATTTTTTAAACCTCATGGTTGGTACGACCAACCCTGTCAAAACAACAAAGATGTTTCAGGAAGAAATACAATGTCAAAATTATGGATGTACTCTGCTGTGATGCTCTCGGGTTCTGTATTTGCTTCAGACTTTATTGATAAAAGTACAGTCGAACTCACCACACGAAATTTCTATTTCGATCGCGACTATCAAGAAGTTTCTAAATATCCCGCTGCAAAAGACTGGACACAAGGCTTTATTTTTAAAGCAAATTCTGGTTATACCGAAGGAACTATTGGTTTTGGGCTCGATGTTCTGGCTACAGCAGGATTTAAGCTCGATGCCAGTGCCAAATATGCGGGTACAGGCAATTTACCTCGCGACACGGTCACCAATGAACCCGCCAGCAGCTACGGCGAAATTGGCCTGACCGGTAAAGCAAAAGTCAGTCAGACCGAATTAAAAGTAGGAACACTCAGACCGATGAATCCCGTGCTGGTGGCCTCTCCTGCACGCCTACTACCGCAAACCTACCGGGGTATTTCACTGGAATCGAAAGATATTAAGAATTTTGAGCTGCAAGGAGCATTTATAGACAAGGTGAATCAGCGCGACTCGACCAATTATGAAAATATCAAGATTTCAGCGGTGAATGGGCGTTTCAAAAGTGCTGAAACAAATGGTCTTTACTACGCAGGTGGCTATTACAATGTAAGTCCGGCTTTACGTTTAGGATTATTTTATCTGGATGTTAATAATTTATACGATCAGATGACAACTGGCTTTTTATACAAATGGGACATAAATCCGCAAACTCGTTTAACCAGCTATCTACATTACTATCGTAGCCGCGATGAAGGCCAAGCAAAGGCTGGCTTGGTCGACAACGATTTATATCATGCGCATTTTGAGCTTAAACGCCAAAATCATAAATTTATTTTTGGTACCTTTCAGCATTTTGGTGAAACCGCTTTTCCATATTTAACGGGTGGTGAAACAGGACTGCTCATCGATACATGGCCGGGCGAATTTTTAAATCCGAAAGAAAAGGCATACAGCTTTCGTTATGAATATGACTTTAAAGATTATGTGCCGGGTTTACGCTTCATGACACGTTACACCATGGGCCGCAATATTTATGCGCCTAACTTGGGTGGAACGGATTTAAAAGAGCGCGAAACAGATTTCGATATTGGCTACACCATACAAACTGGCTGGCTTAAAAACCTTTCCCTTCGTGCTCGCTATGCGATCTATGACAACAACATGCTGGCCACTGCCAACATCAAGCCAGTCAATGAAACCCGAATTAACATCGATTACACATGGAAATTTAAATAATGACTCAAACAAGGCATTAGCATGATGCTAGCGCCTTGTTTTTTCAGGAACAATAATATGAATAAAAAAATAATAGCGCTCTGCTTTAGTTTTGCTTGTGCACACCAAACACATGCAGTACCCCAATTTGCACCACCACCGCTACATCTTCAACCATTGGCCACATTTAGTGTCGATTTAAACGCACCTGTCTGGGAACTTGGTTCAACCAGTGATGCAGGCAAGCGACGTATTATCCCCATTACAGGAGGCACTTTTGAAGGCAAAACACTCAAAGGCAAAATTTTGAATAATGGTGCAGATTGGCAAATTGTTGATGCGCAAGGTCATGCCATTATTGATACGCGCTATTTACTTCAAACCGATGATGGTGCACTGATTTACCTGCAAACCAAAGGTTATCGATATGGTCCGCCAGACGTTTTAAAACAACTGGCTCAAGGCAAAGAGGTCGACCCGAAAACTTATTATTTTAAAGTCACCATGCAGTTTGAAACCAGTTCGCCTCAATACGCGTGGTTGAACCATACCATTGGCGTGGGAAGTGCCATGCGTCTGGGAAAAGCTGTTGTATATGACGCGTATGCGCTTCAATAAGTCGTGAGGAGTGATTCATTATGCTGCCAGATCTATCTGTTCCTGCACACTTACCCCCCATTCATCATTTGCTAGGTGGCCATAGCATTCAATGGAACCCAGATCAACTTGAACTTGAAGTCAGTTATCAGGCACTTGAGAGCTTTACCAACCCGCGAGGCACCATTGAAGGTGGAATGCTTTGCGCCATGCTGGACGATGTCATGGGGCTCTTTGCCTACTATGCCAATCAGCAGCAAGCAGCCACGACTATTAATCTGACCACAGATTTTTTAAGGCCGTGTCTGGTGGGGATTGTAGTGACGAAATGTCGATTTATCAAACAAGGAAAATCCATTTTAAACATCGAAAGTGAAGCGTGGCAAAACCATAAACTTGTGGCGCGTAGTACCGCAAATTTCATGGTCTTGGCACATGCATAAATTTCAGGCATAAGGATATTGCAATGAAAAAACTTCAACATCTTTTTAAACATGCTGCATTGCTCGGCGTCTGCATCAGTGTAGCTGCATGTAATGACAATAACGATCATGATACGGCACAGTCGAGCCAAAGTATTCCACAATTGAGCCCAGCAGTAGGTGCTCAGCTCAAAGGCAGTTGTACAGATCTAAGCGGTTTCAAATTTGATACCACCGTAGTTGAAAGTGCAACTTTACAAAATGCAGGCGCTCTGACTGTTGCAGGAAAAAATATTCCGGCGCATTGTTTGGTCAAAGGTTATATGGAGCAACGTGTTAGCCCAATCGATGGTCAAACCTATCAGATTGGCTTTGAAATGCGACTTCCAGTGAGCTGGAACGGACGTTTTCTATATCAAGGAAATGGCGGTACCGACGGCAACATCGCCACAGCGACCGGACAAGTGGGCAGCGGCGGGATGTTAAGCAATGCTTTAAACGACGGATTCGCAGTAATTTCATCCGATGCCGGACATTCATCTGCACAAAATCCGCTTTTTGGTTTAGATCCGCAAGCTCGTATCAACTATGGCTATGGTGCTATTACAAAGTTAACGCCTATGGCCAAAGATCTGATTAAAACAGCTTACGGTAAATTGCCAGATCGATCTTATGCAGGAGGTACGTCTAACGGCGGTCGACATGCCATGATGGCTGCAACACGCTTAGGCGATCAGTACGATGGCATCTTAGCCAGTACACCCGGATTTCATCTACCACGTGCAGCAGCGGCACAGCTATACACGGCGCAGCAATTACGTCGTGTTGCCACCGATGAAAATGATTTAAGCACTGCCCTCACCTATGCAGAACGTAACGTACTTGCCAATGCGATTTTAACACGCTGTGATGCACTCGATGGTATAGCAGATGGTATGGTACAAGACGTTGAAGCCTGCCGAACCGCCTTTGATATTCATAAAGATGTGCCTGTCTGCTCGGGTTCACGTGATGGAAGCTGTTTGAGTAAAGACCAGATCGATGTCGTGGCTAATATTTACCGCGGCCCTGTCAATTCATCTGGCGAAGCATTGTATGCGACCCAGCCTTACGATCCGGGATTAATTGGTAGCAATTGGGCAAGCTGGAAATTTGTTTCTTCTGTGGGTACGGCACGCGACCCAGTAGCGGTAGGCATTATATTTCAGGTACCACCAGATCCAACAATTGTGCAAAATTCACGACAATTTGCCTTTAACTATAATTTTGATACCGATTACCCAAAACTTTCTGCAACCAATTCGACCTATTCAGAAAGCGCGATGTCATTTATGATCCCGCCAGATGAGCTCAATCTGGATAAATTACGCTTGCATGGCGGTAAAATGATTGTGGTGCAAGGCACAGCAGATGGCGTATTTTCGGTAGATGACACACAAAACTGGTACGATAAGCTGATGGCAAAATACAAGAGCAGCAGTTTGGGTGATGCACAAAGTTTTGCTCGTTTTTATCGCGTTCCGGGAATGAATCATTCGCGTGGTGGGCTTGCGACCGACCAGTTTGATGCACTTACTGCTTTGGTGAACTGGGTAGAATATGGTCAAGCACCAGATCAAATTCTCGCTTCTGCACGCGGTGTCGGTAATGCAAGTGGCGAAATCAATAGTGAGTTACCATCGAGCTGGTCGGCCAATCGAACTCGACCACTATGTCCATATCCAAAAATCGCACGTTATAACGGTACAGGTGACAGTGAAAAAGCCGAAAATTTCACTTGTAAATAAATACAACCGAGATAAAAAAGAGAGCGACTAATCGCTCTCTTTTTTGTTTTAGCGGGCATGTTTTAAATGGTCAAGAGGTTTGATTTCATAGGGTAAGCCCACATAGTTTTCAGCGAGTGTGGTCTGACCTGCCGTAGAACCTAAAATATAGCTCAATTCTGCTTGTTTAATTTTATGATCAAACTCGCTTTCGGTTTCAAAGCGATGTAACAAATGGGTCATCCACCATGAAAAACGCTCTGCTTTCCATACACGTTGCAAGCATTTTTCTGAGTATTGATCTATACCTTGCTCAGACCCTTGCGTGTAAAATTCAATGAGCGCACTCGACAAATATGCAATATCTGAAGCTGCAAGATTCAATCCTTTGGCACCCGTTGGTGGAACAATATGTGCGGCATCACCAGCTAAGAATAATTTTCCAAATCGCATCGGCTCTGTGACAAAGCTCCGCAAGGGTGCAATGCTTTTCTCAATTGAAGGACCTGTAACGAGTTTTTCACGGCTTTCAGGGTCGAGGCGATTCTTAAGCTCTTCCCAAAATTGATCATCCGACCAGTTTTCTACGTGATCGGTTAAAGGAACTTGAATGTAATAACGGCTTCGCGTTTCTGAGCGCATGCTACACAGTGCAAAACCACGCTCTGATTGAACATAAATTAATTCGTCTGCCACAGGCGGCACATCGGCAAGTACACCTAACCAACCAAATGGGTAGACCTTTTCGAAGGTTTTAATTTTATCTTGAGGCACGCTAGCACGGCACACGCCATGATAACCGTCACATCCTGCAATGAAATCACATTCGATTTGATAGTGAGTTCCATTGGATTCAAAAGTCACTTTTGGCGCATTATAAAAATCATGAATTTGAACATCATTCGATTCATAAAATGAGCAAAGACCAGCCTGCTCACGTGCTTGCATTAAATCTTTAGTAACTTCGGTCTGCCCATATACCGTGACTTGTTTACCTTGAGTCAATGCCGATAAATCGACACGGAATTTTTGGCCATTGGTCAGAATTTCAATGCCCGAATGTGGCAATCCTTTTTCTTTGAGGTTCTGGTCAACTCCAGCTTGCTCGAGTAAATCGACCGATACTTGCTCTAAAATTCCTGCACGAATGCGTGATGCAACGTAATCGGCACTTCGCTGTTCCACAATAACGTGCTCGATTCCAGCTTTGTAAAGTAGTTGACCGAGTAGTAATCCCGCTGGGCCAGAACCAATAATTGCAACTTTGGTTTTCATAGTTTGCATAACATCATCCTTGCTATTTTCTATTTTTAAAGTACCGCCTCATTAAAAAGACATCTATACTTAAGGCTCAAAATTATCCGATTAGCATTACAACTGTCCGATGATCGGACAAAACCGTTTTGGATTTGAATGTTATGGAACAACATCACCAATATCTTGCACATCCCCATTCAAGTGAAGAAATACGTACGGAAGATTACATTGCAGGCTTGGCCAAAGGCTTAGCGCTTTTAGAAGCATTTGGAATTGATAGACAACGACTGAACGTGACACAGGTTGCAGAGCGTACTGGCATAAGCAGAACAGCTGCACGGCGTTATTTAAAGACACTTAAATTTTTGGGTTATTTAGATACCGATGAGCACTATTTTTGGCTTACACATCGTGTTTTACGTTTTTCTAGTTCTTATTTAAGTTCGGCACATTTACCCAAAGTGGCACAGTCATTTTTAAATCTACTGTGTGCTCAAACCAGTCTCACCTTTTCAATTGTGGTGCTCGATGAGCATGAAGTTGTACCTGTTGCGCGTAGTTATTTACCCCAGCAAGATAATCTTCGCGTGAGCCCCTATGGGATGCATTTGGGTAATCGTTTGCCTGCCCACGCCACCTCCACCGGTAAAGTATTACTTTCTGTTCTGGATCGTGAAGTACAAATTGAATGGATTAAAAAATATGGTCTGAAGCGCCTCACGCCTTATACCATTACAGATGAACATACTTTTTTAGAAACATTAGATGCTGTTCGGCAATCGGACTACTGTTTGTCTACTGAGGAACATGAACTGGGTGTGATTGCGATTGCGGTACCCGTTTTAAACGCACAGGGGCTTACCATTGCAGCACTTAATTGTATGTCACAAACCAATCGGGTGCAGCCACAGTATCTTATCGATCAAGTTTTACCTTTATTACGCAATACTGCGAATGAGCTGCGTAATTTGGTTTAAATAAAAAAGGGACTCCTGAGAGTCCCTTTTTTTAAAGATTGAATTATTTTTCAAGAGCATATGCAATCACGTAGTCACCATGATCTGGAGACTGACGTGCACCACCTGCTGAAATCACAACGTATTGTTTTCCAGTTTTCGGTGACACATAACTCATAGGCGTACCTTGGCTACCCACTGGTAAACGCGCTTTCCACAACTCTTTACCTGTTGATGTATCAAATGCACGTAGATAGTAATCTTGCGTTGCAGCAAAGAATACCAAACCACCCTGAGTTGCCATTGGACCACCAATGGTTGGCATACCAATTGGCGCTTTTAGGCCCATTTTAATGCCCATCGGGCCGGTATCTTCAACTGTACCCAATGGTACTTGCCATGCAATTTGACGTGTTTTCATGTCAATCGCTGTCATCGTACCAAATGGTGGTTTCTGACACGGAATGCTCAGTGCAGACCAGAAACGGTTTTTGTTCACTTTGTACGGTGTACCTTTCATCGGCACTGCGCCCATACCCGTGTTAACTTTCTCACCGCCATTGGCTTGAACTGCTAAGTCTTCTGGGGTTTGTTTGATCAACTGAATCCATAGACCTAGACGCATATCATTCACAAACATGTAACGATGCGATGGATCAAATGCGATGGATCCCCAGTTCATTCCACCCAAAGAACCTGGGAAGCTTAATGAAACATCGGTACCCGGAGCGGTATAAAGCCCTTCATAACGCATCGATTTAAAGCTGATACGACACATCAACTGATCAAATGGCGTTGCACCCCACATATCAGACTCAGTTAAAGTCTGGTTTCCGATTTGTGGCATTTCTACAGAACGCGGCTGCGTTTTGCTGTACTGCTCACCCGGAATATCGGCAGTTTTTACTTCTTGCTCAATCACTTTGGTTAACGGTTTACCCGTTACACGATCAAGTACATAAAACTGACCAGATTTTGTACCAATCACAACCGCAGGTTTAGTGCTGCCATCTTTCATTGGGAAGTCTACCAAGCTTGGTTGCATTGGTAAGTCAAAATCCCATAGATCATTGTGAACAGTTTGATACACCCACTTTTCTTTACCAGTCGTTGCATCTAGCGCTAAAACAGACGTATTGTACTTATGATCTAGTGGCTGGCGGTTTGCACCCCATAAATCGACAGATGAACTGCCCATAGGTAAGAATACGGTGTTCATTTGTGGATCATACGACATCGCTGCCCATGAGTTTGCAGAGCTACGCTTGTAAATTTCACCCGGCTTCAACACATAGTTTGGATCTGGGTTACGTGGGTCGAACGCCCAGCGCAATTTACCTGTAATGACATCATATGCACGAATGACTCCACCCGGCATATCAGCACCTACGTTATCGGCAATACGGCTACCCACAACAATAGAAGTGCCTGCAATGGTCGGTGCAGAAGTGACTTCAAAGCGTGGTGCTTTGGTGCCATCCCCCAAACCTTCTAACAAATCAACCGTACCATTTACACCAAAATCTTTACAACGCTCACCTGTATCTGCATTCACTGCAATCAGACGACCATCTGGTGTATTGGTGTACACACGACGTGGGCACTGGGTATTGGTTGCGACCGCTGTAACAGGAGTTGCACCAGCCAATGTCGGTTGAGTCAACGCTTTGGTCGAATCAAAGTAAGCGACGCCACGGCAACGCTCCCATGCATCTGCTTTAGAATTCACTTCTGCTTTCCAGAGCTGCTTACCAGAATCTGCGTCTAATGCAAAAATATTGTTGTGCGGTGTACACAAGAATACTTTATTGCCAACTTGCAATGGTGTCATCTGGTCTTCTGCGCCGTTACCCGTACCAGTGGTAAAATCACCCGTACGGAAACGCCAAGCTTCTTTTAACTTAGATACGTTGTTACGGTTAATCTGATCTAGCGCAACAAAACGGCTTCCGCCTGCATCATTACCATAATGGTCCCAATTCACCTGTTTTTTTGCAGGATCAACCGGAATCAAAGGCAACTCTTCACCAGATGCTTTTACTGTTGCATGCGGAATAAACATGCCATATAAACCACCGATCATACCAAGCACGGTCAGTGCACCAACGGCATACGCTGGAGCACCAATTGGTGTTTGATATTGGTATTTGCGAATTGAAGGTAAAGTAAATATTACCGCAGCAAATAGACCTGCCGGGAACATCAAACGTGAATGCAATGGCCAAAATTCAAAACCAGCATCAATTAACGCCCAAATAACAGTACCGATGAAGGCCAAAGCATATAACCACACCCCTGTTGCCTTTTTCTTGAAAATAAAAAAAGCTGAGGCAGTAATAATTAAACCAGCAATCAGGAAGTACCATGAACCACCCAGGCTAATCAGTTTTCCACCACCAATGATATAAAATACACCAGTAATGAGTAACGCCAGCCCAAGAATAAAACACCATATTTTAAATATGATGTGAGACTTCGCTTGAGGGTCAGACATACATCTTTCTCCACTTATCATGATTGCCATTCTTTGATGTTTTCAAAGTAAGGCGCTCATGTATAAACACATTCAGCTAAAGTGGGATAAGCCACTTTAGCTGTTCGAATTAAGTTTAAAAACCAGCAACGATATTGACTATATTTTAGACATTTTTATTCTTCATTTTGTGTCATTGCTAGAAATTTAAACGCATAGTTAATCCAGCGACCCATGCATCATCCACTTCCTTTACACCAGCAGGCTGATGAATATATTGAATATTTGGACGAAGCATGACTGCTGGGGACCATTGATAGGTGTAATTCAGTTCGATATTCAGCTCATCGTGCTGAACAGGAATATAGTTCGATGCCAACGCATCGTATTGGTCATAACCACGACTTGCATCAATTGCAATTTGACGATCTCGTGCGCGCTCGTTTACCACATAATTGGCCAAACCAAAACCAATCGAATCATTTGGACGGCTATCGAAAGCACCTTTGTACCAAAGTGCAAGTTGCTGGGTACTTTGAACCGTTGTCGTGGCTTTGTCGTTTAGCACACCGTTAAAGCTGATATACAAACCCCGCTTTGGATCATTGCCTTGTTGCGTAAGTTGCTGTTGTGTATTGATCCAGAAACTGTGCTTACCATCATGTACTTTACTTGGATTGGCAACATCTGTTGCTTCTGCTGTGGAATATAGCGCACCGATTTTATATTCGCCCGGCAGCCCACCAAAGTAAGCAAGTTTAGGTTTCCATGCCAACTCCACCGGAATGGTCGCGCCTTTAACGTTGTTCATATCTAGGTTAAAGCCGTCATTGTTCGACTGTGTTTTGACATTATCTGGATTGACTTCGTATACCCCAAGGCCCAATGTCCATTCAGGTGCAAACTGATACTTCACATTTGCCCCCCACAATCCTACGGGCCAGTTATACCAGATCGATCCGATCGACTTACCGAGCTGACCACCACAAAGCAATAGATTTTGAAACTCACATTGCGAGCTATTGAAATCGTCTGACATGCCCATACGACCAATCTTGACTTGTACCGTATTGTCGTCAAAGCCTTTTTTGATCCAAGCCTGCGTCAAACGCCAGATTTTTCCACGCCCATAGATCTCTTGTGAATTGCCGAGTGTCGATGATCGTGGATCTTTGATACGTTCCAAAGTGATTGCGTTTCCATCACGTTTGGTGATCATAATGGCTGCGCTTGTATCTTTCCAACCTGCAATTTTACTCAAGTCAAAATTTGCGCCCAGCGTCAGTTGTCCCGCATTTTCAACAGTTGTATTGTCATTAAAGCCACCAGAGATATTACTTGCCGCCTGGCTCATGATCGAAGCCGTGAATTTGTATCCCTGTTGTTCAAGTTGCTGGCGATTCCCACCCCAATCGCCCAAAAGCCACTGACGATCTTGAGAATAAAATTCATTTGCCGAAGCAAACTGACAACTGAGCAAAGCAGCAGAAATTAAGCCCAATTTAAAAAAATCTTGCATTGAAAATTCCCTTTTTATTCAAGGTGTTTCCAATTTCTGGAAACACCGTATACTACAAACATTATTTCATCATCACCGCTGGACTGAGCTCTGAAGTCGCACCCAAGTGATCAGTCACATTTGCCGTGATCGATGGCATAACAACTTTTGGTGTCCAGTTGGCTTTTGCAACGCCCTGAGCATCTGTAACAACAACTACAGAATCTAGATACTGCTCAGCTTCTTTAGAGGAAGCCGAACGGTTACCAAAGAATTCAACGTTATAACGTTGATTTGGCATACCTTTTACTTCTACCGTAATTTGTTTTTTAGATACAGTGAGCTTCGGCGCCTGAATACCTTGGTTTGGTACAGCATTACAGTTTTGCTGATTCGGCTGAGTACAGGTTTTTTGCAGCTTTGCAGGCTCAATGACAACACCACCACCACGAGAGCCAACAAAACCTTCATGCTCGAGCGCAGGCACACCAAACACGATTGCGCCTAAACGCTGATTCGGCACACATGAACCACCCGCTTCGCAGCGCTTAATGTCTTTGCCGTTATCCCAAATTTGGTTTTTGGTCAATGTGATACGAGCATTGGCATCTTTTTCAGAACGAATCGCCACCCCAATACGGTTACCATGCACTTTGTTACTGTCAAAAATATTGCCATCGCCTGTTAAATTGAATCCCAACGAGTTGTTGGTTAACTCATTGTAGGCGATGTAATTACGCTTACCCCAGTTGATTTGCAAACCGTCTGAGTAGTTCTCAAACTTGTTACCGACCACGGCATTGTCGTTGCCCCACAAAATTTCAATGCCTTGTGATGGTTCAGGATTCGCTTTTGTTGAAGTAAACAAGTTATTGGCAACTAAGTTAAATGCTGCGCCGCGAGTTAACTCAAGACCATCGCCGTTATCGATAAACAGATTGTCTAACACCTTATTGTTATTGGTGGTTGTCGATGTCGGGTTGCCTTTACCATCATCCCCTGTGATCATCACACCCGCACCACCGTAGTTATTACTAATGCGGTTATGTTGAATCAAGTTGTTACTTGAGCGATTGACCAAAACACCAATACAAAAGCGATGTACATCTAAGCCTTTTAACGTTACGCCGTTTACATCTTGCAAGACCAAGCCCGGTAAAGTCATGGTACGGACGTTTGTGCCGTATTGCTCTGGGTTTGCTCCTGGGCAAGCTTTAGCACCTTCACCTTTAATATAGTTTGAACCATCAATCGCGATGTATTCACCAGTTTTATCCCACTGAGTCCCAATAATCTTGACTGCTGATTTAATAGATGGAAGTGGCTTGTCGACTTTAATCACATACGGTGCTTTGCCAACCGCTTGAATTAAAATTTGATTTTCTTGAGCCGTATTGGCGTTTGATTGCTCAATTGCCCAACGTAAAGAGCCTTTGTCGTTATCATCCTGATAACGATCAACGATATAAGTTTCCGCAGACGCAAAGCCTGAAGAGATTAAGCCCAAAGCAAATGCTGATAAACGCAAAGAATTCAATTTCATGACAGTTTCCTTGTCAGGATTATGGTGTTTGAGTTGGTTGAACTGTTTTTAAGATTTGTTTAAGCGCAGTGACATCGATTTGACCCGGTGCCGAAGCCTCGCCGATCATACCGAAACTTAAACTTCCGCCCATATTGGCGGTTGAAACACGCGATACCGTACCTAAGCGCCCCATCGACATCGTAAGTAACGGTTTTTTCGACTGTTCACTTACTTTTAGTGTCGCATTCATTAGCGTAAAGACATCCTGCTTCGACTTTGGCATTACCGCAATTTTTAAGATATCTGCACCCATTTGATCTTGTTTGAGTAAGCGATTTACGATGTCCTGCTCACTTGGGGTTTTATCAAAATCATGGTTAGACATCACCACTAACACATTTTTCTTGTGTGCCAAGCTGGTCAGCTTTTCAACTGCTGCCTGATCTCTAAACATTTCGATATCAAGTAACTGCATAAATGGCTTTTTTAAATAATCGCTGTAAATTTTTGCATACTGTTCATCGGTTACATTGAGTTTGCCACCTTCATTTGAAGTACGAATCGTTGCGAGCAACGGTTTGTCTTTTAAAATCTGGTTCAGTTCTTGACCAAGTGCAATCACTTGTTTGGTGTCGCTTGCAAATTCCAGCAAATCTATACGAAATTCAGCAATATCCGCATCTTTATTCGCTGCAATCACTTTTGCCTGAGCAATGGCTTGCTCTTTGGTTTTTGCCGTAATCGGGACAATAGTCTTTACAGGCAAATCACCAATATTGAGATTTTTAACAACATATGTTGCCTTGTTCATCGCAGCATTTTCAGCCGCATGCGTAACAGACAGCATAGGTAGGGAGAGACTTAAAGCCGTGCTAATCAGCAACTGCTTAACTAACTTTTTTGAACTGTTCATTTTACGTTCCCTTGTAAAAAAATTGAAGTTGCACATCAAGCATGACATACAACTTTGGTCCCAAAAACCTTAGATATCAAAGAATACCGTTTCATCTTCGCCCTGAATGCGAATATCGAAACGATAAACTGTTTCACCGTCACGCTCTTCACGTTTTGCGATAAGCGTTTGACGACGTGTTACCCACTCAATACTGTTAAGTACTGGATCTTTGGCGTTTGCTTCAACTTCATCCTCAAAATAAACACGGGTATGTAACCCGATGTTGATTCCGCGAGCGAAAAGAATGACTGAAATATGAGGGGCTTGCGTTGTTCCCTTACGTCCCGGTACTGCGCCAGGCTTAATGGTACTGAAGCTCCAAAAACCTGTCTTAAAATCTGCACCCGTACGTCCCCAACCATGAAAATGCGGATCTGCTGCTTTACCTTGAGTATCTGCTTCACTTGGATAGACACCATTGGCATCTGCTTGCCATATCTCAACCAAAACATCACGTAATGGCAAACCTAATCCGTCAAATACCTGACCTTCCAAGCGAATACGTTCACCTTGTGTTTGACCTTGAACCAGCATATTGCCGTAGTTATGTTCAAACACTTCAATGTTGGCCTGTTTTGGAAGCAAGCCAATATGCACGTAAGGACCACCTGTTTGAGATGGGGTTTCTTTGAGTTCTTGAAAATTCCAACCGTTCATTATTTTCACTCCATCCATTAAGTTAAGTCATTTTCGAAGTAAGTCGCGCGACGACCACGAAGCGTAATGTCAAAACGATAACAACGGCTGTCAGCTTCAATAAAGTTGCTTTTGTCTTCAAGTGCGATCAAAGCGCGACGTTGATCATCTGAAGGCACAGTTTTTAAGATTGGACACGAATCAATTAAAGTGTCGCCTTCAAAATAAAACTGTGAAATCAAACGCTGAGCCCAGCCGTCTGCAATCAATGAAAAATGGATATGCGCCGGACGCCATTCATTAATACGGTTACGCCATGGATATGGACCTGGCTTAATGGTTCGAAAAACGTAATATCCATTGCTGTCTGTGAGCATACGTCCACATCCACCAAAGTTTGGATCCATCGCACCTACATATTGGTCATTCGGATGACGATAACGACCCGATGCGTTTGCCTGCCAGACTTCAACCAAGGCATTTTTTACAGGACGACCAAACTGATCACGAACATAACCATGAATAATCACACGTTCACCAATTGGCAACCCGTCTTTGGCATAGTTCAAAATTAAGTCATTGTCTTTTGGACCAAACTGATCTGCACTAAAATGTGGTGCAGTCACTTCCGACAATGTTTCTGCAATCGAGATCAGTGCATTTTTTGGCGAGCGTAATACACTGGTTTTATAACCTGGTGCATAGGCTGGCGGATGATCCTCTGTATTACGTTGAGCGTAAGCGCCCCAGTTAAAATGAGACATATTTTTCTCCCTCTAAATCTGCTGATCCATTATTTTTTGTTCAGTTTTTCTGGTGCGATACCAAGCTCTTCAAACACCTGTTCAGCCATATGCATGGCAGCATTTGATGCTGGTAGGCCCGCATACAGTGAACAATGCAGGATCAATTCTTTGAGCTCGTCTTTGGTCACGCCATTGTTAAAACATGCACGTAAATGCATCCGCAACTCATCTTCACGACCTAGCGCCAATAAAACCGCGATTGTCACTAGACTGCGTGTATGGCGAGGTAAGCCCGGACGAGACCACACCTCACCCCAAGCAAATCGACTAATAAAATTCTGAAAGTCCTCATTGAAATCGTTCAGATTCTCAATCGAACGGTTGACGTGTTTTTCGCCGAGGACTGCTGTACGGACTTCAATGCCCTGTTTGTAACGATCATCATCATTCATTAGAGAACTCTCACCTTAAGTTGCATCAGTATGTGCAACGATAGACTTAACAAAAATTGCAATCGCGGCAGCTGCGGCAGGAATGAACAACATGCTTAAAATCATGGTGAACGACCAGTTATTACCCAGCAGAACTGCTCCAATCCATGCACCGAACACGGCCCCAAAACGGCCAATGCCCGACATCCATGCAACACCAGTTGCACGGCACTGCGTTGGATAAAACCGCGCACTTAAAACCGGCATAGACGACTGCGCGCCATTTACCGCAATACCCGCACACAAGATAAACAGTGCAAGTAAAGTTGGATTTGAAAGACTTTGACCAACAATTACCGCAAAGATACCGGCAGCCAAATAAAAACCCGCAATAATTCGATTCGGATTAAAACGGTCCATTGCCCAGCCAATAAATAGCGCACTGAGCACACCACCAAACTGGAATAAGCCACCCAAGAATGCTGCACGCTCTAACGATGCCCCGGTTTCACGCATCAAGGTTGGTAACCAGCTGGTCAACAGATAAATTACGACCAGACCCATGAAGTAAGTCACCCAAAGCAAAACCGTTCCTTTGGCGTATTTGCCAGAAAACAGCATGCCAAAGACACCTTTTTTACTTGAAGCATCTGTCTTTTCTTCAGGGACGTGAAATTCAGTTACACCTTGAACCTTATGTGGTGCAATACGCGTTAAGATCTGACGCACCTTTTCGGTATTTTTTCCTTTTACAATCAGGAAACGATAGGATTCTGGTAAAAACACCATCACCACAAGCATCAAAATCAAGGGGGCCCAACCACCCAACAAAAACAGGCTGTGCCAACCATAAGCCGGAATTAACCAGCTGCTGATAAAGCCACCCATTGCCATGCCCAAGTTGTAACCACAAAACATACATGTCACGAGCAAAGAACGAATTCGTGCCGGGCAGTATTCTGAAAAAAGTGTGGTCGCGTTTGGCATTGCAGCGCCTAGACCAATCCCGGTTAAAAATCGGAAAATCACCAAACTGTCTAATGTTGTGGAATATGCACAGGCAAGTGTAAAACCACCAAAAATCAACATCGCAACAGATAACACAATCTTGCGACCAAAACGATCGGCTGTGGGGCCTGAAACCAGCGCACCAATAATCATACCGCCCAAGGCTGCACTCATTACAGGACCCAACTGCGATCGATCCACACCCCAATCTTGTGCAAGCGCAGGCGCAATAAATCCCATTGCTGCGGTATCTATACCATCCACAAAGACAATCAAGAAACACACAATCGCAATCAACCACTGATACTTACTTAGTGGCGCATCATTGATTAATGCCTGTGCATCCAGACTTGTGTTTTGTGCAGCGTAATCCTGAGACGCCATATCTGCCTCCTAAGGCCTAAATCCTTTTAAATCAGCTTATTAAACGATTGATCTAATAAACTGGCCAAAAACTTGCGTGAATGCTTCAGGCTGTTCAATATTTGACAGATGTGAAGCGTCCAATGTCTTCAACTGGCTGTTTTGGATATATTGATGTAAAAACTCAGCATCGCTGACCGTAGTGACCGGATCTGCTTCTCCAGCAATGATCAGTGTCGGAATTGAAATCTTTGCAATCGATTCACGCAGATCTGCGCCTGCAAGTGCATGGCAGGCATTGGCATACCCTTGTGCTGGAGTATTGGCTAGACTTCGAATCGTGTTTTGAGCAAGCACACTGGCTTGATGATCAAATTTTTCGCTAAACCAGCGAGTATGTGTGGTACTGACCAAATCACTCAAACCCGTTGCTTCTACGGAAGCAGCGCGTGCATTCCAGCCTTCTGCTGTCCAGATTTTTGCAGCAGAATTGGCAACCGTGATGCTATAAAAACGTTCAGGGCGATGAATACCTAACCAAAGTGCCGTCATACCGCCCATTGAAATACCACAAAAGTGCGCTTGATCAATATTTAAGGCATCCAAAATATCAATGACATCTTCACCCAGATGCTGCAATTCGGTTTGATCAATAACAGCACTTTGGCCGTGTCCACGTGTATCGTAGGTTACAATCTTAAAATCGGCTTTGAGCGCTTCGATTTGTGGCATCCACATGGTATTGTCGGTACCAAGCGAGTTCGAAAACACAATCGCGGGAGCATCTTGTGGCCCCTGAACCTGTACCGCAAGCGGTTGGCCCTGACGATTGTTAATCATAGTGATATGAATATTGCTCACTTTGCCTCTCCTTTTGCTTCTTGCAAAACAGCATCAATCTGATCTTGAATATTGCCGAGGTAAGATTCTGGTTTGAATATTGCCTCAAGCTGCTTTGCATCGAACAATGCAGTGACTTCCGCAGTCTCTGCCATGATGTCTTTTAAATGTTTCTGTTCAGCAACGGCTTTTTTACAAGCTGCTTCCACCACGTGATGTGCATTTAGACGTCCCAGATGCGGTGCCAACGCCATCATGACTGCTTCAGCCATGATTAAGCCTTGTGTACACTCGATATTGGCGCGCATGTTTTCTGCATTGACATCCATACCTTTCAAGACATCTAAAGTACGCTCTAGAGCACCCGCGGTGAGTTGAAAGATTTCCGGTAAGGCAAGCCATTCAGCATGCCAGCTACCCAAGCTACGTTCATGCTCTTGCACCATGCTTTGATACATGCTCGACATTAACGCAGGAACACGATTGGCCGCAGCCAATACCGACGCCGCAGCAACCGGATTACGCTTATGTGGCATGGTTGAAGATCCGCCACGCCCTTGGGCTGTCGGTTCAAATACTTCTGCAACTTCTGTTTGCATCATCAGTGACCAGTCGCGCGCCATCTTGCCTGTGTTGCCCGTAATCAAGCCGAGTACACTTGCAATTTCGACAATACGATCTCTTTCGCCATGCCACGTACATGCGGCATGTGTCAGATTTAAGGTTTTTGCGAATGCTTGTGTAACGGAGGTTCCCTGATTTTGCAAAGATGCCAGCGAGCCAACTGCGCCACCTAATTGTGCAGTCAACACACGTGACTTCATAAGTTGTAAGCGGTCTAAATCGCGCTTAAACGCAGAAGCCCAACGTGCAAGCTTATGTCCCAAGGTGATCGGTAAAGCTTGCTGTAACCATGTGCGCCCCATCATCACCTGATGGCGATATCGTTGCGCTTGTTGTAAAGCAGCCTGATAGCACTGATTTAAAAGCAGTTCTACAATAACGAGTGCATCACGCGATTGCAGTACACATGCTGTGTCTAGAATATCTTGACTGGTCGCACCCCAATGCACATAACGCGATGCTTCTTCATCGACTTGCTTCACAATTGAAGTCAGTTGTTTGACAAAAGGAATAGCGATATTTCCAGCCAAACCTGTCGCAATTGCTAAACTTTGAAAATCAATTTTTTCAACCGCATCTTGAGTGGCAAACGTAATGATATCGGCAGCAGACTGGGGAATTACTCCAACTGCTGCTTGCGCTTGCGCCAGTGCAACCTCTGTCTCAATCATATATTTGACCAACGCACGATCACTGAAAATTTCAGTTACGTCTTGTTGATAAAAAAGAGAAGCATATAACTGGCTCATCATGATCTCCGTTTAAGCAACTCGCTCAATAATGAGTGCAATTCCCTGACCCACGCCGATACACATCGAACACAGCGCATACTTACCGCCCGACTGTTCCAGCTGGTTTAAAGCCGTCGTCACCAGACGCGCACCAGATGCACCCAATGGATGA
>NZ_JAKIVI010000013.1:0-98452 GCF_023614015.1 Acinetobacter sp. ACZLY 512 | reverse complement strand
CGAGTAATCTTTCGCTTCACCGCCGTAAGTTTTCGCACAGATAGTTGCGATCGCAGCAGTAAGAGTTGTTTTACCATGGTCAACGTGACCAATTGTGCCCACGTTTACGTGCGGCTTATTACGTTCAAACTTGGCTTTAGCCATGATGATCTTCCTCGTTTACGTCGAAAGCAAGCTACAAGAGGCTACAAAAGGCATCGAAGCTACTCAGCACATCGACATTAGTCTAAAAAAACAGACGCCCAATACTTTAAAAGCAGACTAATTAGCCTGCTTTTTGAAATCTTTGTAGATTTTACTCTACCAAACTGTATCTGGAGCTCTTATCGAGATTTGAACTCGAGACCTCTCCCTTACCAAGGGAGTGCTCTACCACTGAGCTATAAGAGCGATAATCCTTCGATGGAGCGGGAGACGAGGATCGAACTCGCGACATGCAGCTTGGAAGGCTGCCACTCTACCAACTGAGTTACTCCCGCACAGCGTTGGTACATTTACCACTTCAATCGAAGTTAGTTGGTGGTGAGAGAAGGATTCGAACCTTCGAAACTTTCGTAGCGGAGTTACAGTCCGCCCCCTTTGACCGCTCGGGAATCTCACCAATATCACACTTAACTTTCAGTGTAAGTTCTTTACTTCAACATTGAACCACTTTAAGATGGTGCCGGCACACGGATTCGAACTGTGGACCTACTGATTACAAGTCAGTTGCTCTACCAACTGAGCTATGCCGGCGTATCTTAGTGTTTCGTACGTTTCGTATCGGAACGGTGTGCAGTTTAGCAAAACTCACAAACGATGCAAGCAGTTTTTTAAAAAAAACCGCTAAAAACTCATAAAATCAATCCGTTTGACGATAATTCAACCGCTTTGATCACTGCGCGAGCTTTTATTTGGGTTTCATTCCACTCAGATTCAGGATTTGAGTCTGCTACAAGCCCTGCCCCCGCCTGTACATACACCTTATTTTCACGAATGACACAGGTGCGGATCGCAATCGACATGTCCATTTCACCATGCCAGCCTAAATAACCGACTGCGCCACCAAAAATGCCGCGTTTAACCGGTTCTACTTCGTCGATAATTTCCATCGCACGAATTTTTGGTGCACCGGAAAGGGTGCCCGCAGGGAAAGTTGCCTTAAAGACATCTAACGCATCGATATCGTCACGGACTTCACCCTGCACATTCGAGACAATATGCATGACATGTGAATAGCGTTCGATCACCATCCGGTCAGTCACTTGTACTTTACCAATCTTGGATACACGGCCCACATCGTTACGTCCAAGATCGATCAGCATCAAGTGCTCTGCAATTTCTTTCTCATCGGCCAAGAGCTCTTTTTCCAGCGCCAGATCTTCTTCTTTGGTCTTGCCACGTGGTCGGGTACCGGCCAGTGGTCGTACTGTGGCAATCCCATCCTCCAGACGCGATAAAATCTCTGGTGAAGAACCCACAATATGAAACGGTGTCTGATCGACTAAGGTCTGTCCCTGCACCAAAAAAAGATACGGCGATGGATTAAGATGACGCAGCGCACGGTAAACCTGTAAAGGATCACCATCAAAATCCGATACCATACGATGACCCGGAACCACCTGCATGACATCCCCAGCACGGATATATTCTTTCACCGTTTCAATCGATGCCAAGAAGTTGTCTTTGCCAGTGAGCGATTCGAAGTGCGGCGGCGTATGCGGTTTTGCCTGCAGGCTCACCGGTGTCGCCAGTAACTGCTCAAGACTGTCGAGTTGATGCTGTGCCTGTGTAAAAGCATCTTCATGTGCAGTATCGGCATGCACAATTAGAAACAGTGTGTCTTTGAGATTGTCAAAAATAATTACGGTCTTGGAAAGCATCATCCAGATATCAGGTAACCCAACTGGATCGGCCTCTGGTACGTTATTCAGGCGCGGCTCGATATAACGCACCGCATCGTAACCAAAGTAGCCCACCAAGCCCCCAGAAAATTGCGGGAGTTCTGGTGTGAGTGCGTGCGGTGGAACCTTAAACTGCTGCTGATACTCGCGAATATAGGTGAAAGGATCTGTGCATGGTTGAGTAGAAATCTGACCTTGTGGATTTTTAATGGTCAACTGCCCTGCATTACAGGAAAAAACTGTAGATTCTCCCAATCCAATAATGGAGTAGCGCGCCCAGTTTTCACCTCCCTCTACCGACTCAAACAAATATGCTTGAGTATGATCGCGCAAACGCGCAAAGACCGACAGTGGCGTATCGGTATCGGCCAAACGTTGTCGATACATGGGAATCGTGTTGTAGCCAGCAGCTTTAAGTTGTTCAAACTGAGTGTGTGTTGTCATGATGTTATCTCAATGGTTTTAAGTGAAGCCCGATAAAAGTGATTAAAGACGCGATTATCGCCATCGAAACACCATGCGCTGATACATGCCCCACCCCTGTATTACTAAATCAGTTGATCTAAACGGTCCACCACCTGTTGTGGCTGACTGTCGTAAATATTTTCTCCATGATTATAGCCATAGCTGACCACAATACAATCGATACCCGCGCGACGTGCTGCTTCCACATCATTTTTAGAGTCGCCAATCATGAGTGTTGCGTGAGGCTCGACATTAAATTGTGCAGCACTATGCAAAAGAGGTAATGGATCGGGTTTGCGAACTGGCAAGCTATCCCCTCCCACCACCAGATCGAAATAATGCGCAATGTCTAGTTCTTCAAGCAACTTGCGCGCAAGTGCCTCTGGTTTATTGGTAACACATGCCATACGAATGTGCTGTGCCTGACAACGTTGTAAAAATGCTTCAACACCATCAAATAGCCGACTGGTCACGCATAACTCTTGGGCATACACATGCAGGTAGTGCGCCAGAAGCTGCTGATGACGCTCAGGATCGATCTGCTGAAATAAAAAAGTCAGCACCGCATCACAGAGTTTGCCTGTGCCCTGTCCAACCCACTGACGAATTTGTGTCTCACTCACTTCCGTCCAGCCAAGATCACGCAAGGTGATGTTCATGGCACGATACATATCGGATGCGGTATCGACCAAGGTTCCATCTAGATCAAACAATACCAATTGACGACGCTCTAATTGCACTACACTCATATTTTACCTGTCTGCTAAAAACCAAAAGGCATGCGTTTGGCATGCCTTGAGTGACCTTACGATTGATCGGGCATGCTTACTTTAAAAATACCCACGCCATCACTGCAAGAATAATCAACACCACGATGGTCATAAAACCCACAGAGGCATTTTTACGTTGTTCAATTTCTTTTTCTACCGACGAAACTGGTTGCTCAATGGCCACAGGTTTCGGATCTGGTGTTGCATTCACCACCACGCCGTCCGGAATTGGCGCAGGTTTTGGTACGGCAACGTTTTGCGGCATACCTTCACGGCTCACTTCAGCACCGGTATCACGTTCGGTTAAAGTTGGCATACCTGCATCGACGGGCTGTGTCTGATGCGCATTAACATTTGGCTGTTCCACCGAATGATGAACCGGCTCAAGCTCAACCTCAGGCAACGCCTCTCGCTCAAGTTGTGGTTTTGCTGGTGCCAACACTGCAAATTTAAGACTGGCAAACTGAACAATATCGGCATCGTGAAGCTGTACTTCGCCCTCGATACGCACGTCATTCACAAAAGTACCATTGGATGATTTTAGATCTTGCACCCAAAGTTGATCGTTTTGCAGCAGTAGCGCTGCATGTTTTCGCGATACTTCGGCTGCTTGCAAAACCAAACCGGCATCCTGATGGCGACCCACCAGCATGTCCTGCTCAATCGCAATTTCCTGTCCTGTAAATTCACCTGTAATGGCTTGTAATTTCCACGTCATCATCTTAAGTCTGTCTCTTATCGTGATTTGTGATCATCATAACATGCTTCATGTCTTCGTCGCCTGCCGTTATGACACAGGTCGCAAGGTGGTGGTGGTCACTGTATTTTTGGTTCGCTCTACTTCTGGCTCACTCAAGGACTGGGTTTTTACAGTCGGCTGTACGGGTAAGGCATAAGAAGTCCCCTTACGTACAACGGGTGAACTTGGGCGTACTGTTGCCACTGGCGTGGTGACCGTTGTGACGGGAACCTGCTGATAAGGGGTGCTCGGAACCGCAGCGACAGGCACGGCAGGTTGTTGGTAGAGCTGTTCTAGATTTTCTGGCAATTTAGCGAAGTTGCCATTTTTATCCATAGAGAGCTGTAAACTGTAAAGTTGATTATAGCGCTGCTGCGAAATCCGGCGCACATCATTGGCATCGCCCACAATGGTTGGGTGAATAAACACCAGCAGATTACGTTTTTCGTTGCTATTTGAATCTGCACGGAACAAACGCCCAACGTAGGGAATACTGCTTAAACCCGGCAAACCTTGACGCGACAACGTGCGGTTATCCGAAATGAGGCCACCTAAGACCACAGTCTGGCCGTGTTCTGCCAACACCGAGGTTTTGATGGCACGTTTGCTGGTAATTAGATCGGTTGCTTGGCCCTTGTCTTGCACAGCAGAAACTTCTTGCTCGACTTCCAGACGCACCGTGCCGTTTTCACCAATGTGCGGAATCACCTTGAGCGTGACACCCACATCTTTACGCTCTACCGTGGTGTAGGGATTGGCCACACCCGTTGAAGTTGTTGAAACCGACCCCGTCACAAATGGAACATTCTGCCCCACCACAATATAAGCTTCTTCGTTGTCCATCGTGACAATCGATGGTGTAGAAAGCAAATTAGATTTGGTATTGGTCTTAAGTGCCTGAATAAGCGCACCATAGGCTTTTCGTGAGTTACTGAAATTACCTAGCGCTAAGGTCGCACCACTGCCACCATTTGAACCACTGGCAATCGCAGATGCAGCACCTGTAGAGCCATTAGACAAATAACCCGCTGCAATTGAAGCTAGGCTCGCGCCTACGTTGCTAAAACTGATCAGGCCAATACCACTGCTTAAATCCCCCAGCGCCCACTGAATCCCGAGTTGATCGGCATCGTCCCCCGACACCTCAATAATAGCTGCTTCAATCAAGACTTGTTCACGGCGAATATCGAGTTGCTGAATCGCTGATTCAATTTCGCGCATCAATTGTGGTTCTGCTTTGACCACCAAAGCATTTTGTGCACTGTCGGCAATAATACTGACACCATTATTGTTAAAACTGGTGATGCTGTTTTGATTGTTCGCATTATTACTGCTATTCAAATTAATCGATGAACCGGATGTAGCGTTATTGCTACCCGTGGTATTACTCTGCGATACACTTCCACCAATGAGGCTATTGAGACCAGTGGAAGAAGATGAACCCGAGTTACTCCCAGTTTTACTTTGCGAGCTATTTACGGCCTGACCACTGACCAGTCCTTGTAAAATTTCTGCCAGACTCTTGGCACTGGCATATTTCAGACGAAACACCTTCAATCCGCCCAAGCGATCTGCAGAAGGGACATCTAAGGTTTCAATCATGTTGCGGATTCGCTTACGCGTTCCGGTATCCCCTTTGATCAAAATACGGTTGGTGCGGGCATCGGCAATAATTCTGACACGTGAACCGGTCACATCTTTTGAAGCGCCCGTTGAACTGATTGACTCAAGTAGCCCCACCATTTCTTCAGCTTGGCTATTTTGCAGGGTAATGGCCTCGACATCATTTTGTCCCGTACCATCGAGGTTACGAATAATGGTTTCGAGTTGTGCAATGTTTGCCGCCCGATCTGAGACAATTAGTGCATTTGTGCCCGGCACGGCAGCAAGACTTGCAAATTGAGGCATCAAAGGCCGCAGTGCCGGAATCAGATCGTTTGGATTGGTGTTTTCTACCCAAATAACCCGCGTGACCACTTGGTCTCCACGGGCGCGATTGCGCATATCGTAAGGTAAACCTGCATTTTTAACGTTGCTGTCTGGCACCAGTTTGATGGTATTACCAGAAGGAATCGCCACCACGCCATTGACGTTCAGTACACCCAGAAATAAATCATAGACTTCATCACGCGTTAATGGCTTGTTGGAAATGACCGTGACGTTGCCTCGTACACGTGGATCAACTGCAAAATTTTTACCCGTGATATCCGCCACTTCATTGATAAAAGCCGTTAAATCGGCGTCGCGTAAATTAATTTTCCATGTTTGTGCATACGTGCTTGTACTGATCACAGCCATCACCGGAGCGGCTGCGACTAAAGCCCAAAGGGGACGATGATTAAATAAAGCCATAGCGGGTTATTTTTCCTAAAATTATGGTGACCATCTGATATCACTTAAAACTTTGTTGTACGGTCATCACTTGATCACCACGTTTTATTTCTATTTTCACTTGTCCATCACGTCGTGCTTGTTCGAGCAATTGAACATCGTTTTGTCCTTGTCCAACACGTTGACCATTGACAGACAATATACGATCTCCAGCCCTCAAGCCCAATGTATTTTTTAAAGCCGCGGGTGTCCGTTCGGTCACCTCATAGCCATCGGCGGTGCTACTGACGCCCATATTTTCCAAATATTGCTCACGATTTTGCTGCATTTGCTGAATGGCCTGACCCAAAGCGGCTCCCGAACCAGAGCTACCGGTATTACTTGCAGGAGGAACGGATGTAGCATTTTGAGGGGTAGTCGTGGTACCCAGAATCGGTTGATACAGCCCATTCTCCATGCCTTTAAACCGAATTTCACGCGTGGTGCCGTTGGGCTGACTCAAGACCACATGATCCCAATACACTTCACTGAGTTGATAGCTGCTATTGTCCACTGCCTCACCCACACGATAACGATCCACACTGTCTTTACCCCTGATCACAGCAGAAGACAATCGTGATGGATACGCCAGCATCACCCCCTGTAACTCAAAGTTTTGCTGATCATTGGGATTATTCGATAATTGTGGCTCGTTAAACAGGGCAAAGCTGCTGATATTCGGAATTTGTGCTTGTTGCGATCCTAATTGAACCCGCTCAAACTGCATCGCCTGTGGAGGGGCTAGAATTAGCCAGAACAGTGCTGCCAGCTTCCAGCACAGCCACACAATCAACAGCCCCAATATCAGAGGTGCCAAGCGATCCAATTGACCGAGCCGTTTTTGCCGAATGGTTTCCACCCATGACTTGAGCATTATGACGCTCCTTTAAGCAGGGGCTGACGTGAACTGATCACATAGGTATCAAGCCCGGCCTGACCGTTATACGAGGGTACATTCAGTAGAAAACGCTGGGTAAGACGAACATCAAGCATGAGGTCGGGTGCCAGCAATAAATTCACCATTTTTTGATTACGCTGGTCACGGATATCAAATTCAAGTTGATTATCTTGATTCAATACAGTCCCTTGCAGCGATGGCATATTCATACGCTCTTGGCGCTGGGCAAAGGTATACCCCAAAGGCCCACCCGCCCATTGCACATTGCCAGATGCTGCGCTGAATCCTTGCGCTTTTTGATAATTCAACTGGACATCCTTAAGCTGGATACTATTATTTGGCCATTGCCAATTGACGAGTGCTTTTAAGGTGTCGGGTGCAATCTCGCCGTTTAAATTTCGAATGCTGAGTTTTTTCCCAAAACCATAACCGACATTGCCATTTAAAACAGTATTGGCACTATGAATTTCTACGTGTGCGCCAAGCTTTAACAAGAACAGATCCATCGGACGGACAGTCCAGTGTACAGAACCCTTTAGCTGATCTTTATGCCAGTCGGCTTGACCTTGCCAGATATTGCCTGAGACATTACTCAAGATTTGGTTGTTTTTCGAAAATTTTGCAATTAACCAGTTGGCTGGAATCTGTAAAATTACAAATACTCCAAAGACAATGACTGCAAAGATCCACCATTTTAATTGTTTCGACTTTTTATTCATTCAGTCATTACCGCTGCACAGTGTCTTCCATGGATGAGGAATTTCCTCTCTTTACGACATTATGCATACTTTTCCATCATCGCCAATTCACTTATATAAAAAAACCAAGCAGATGCTTGGTTTAATCGAGCTTACTGGCTAAAGGTGACCGAATGATGAAATTAGATAAGGAAATCTTCTAATTTTGCACCTTTTTCAAGCTCAGCGACTAACCAGCGCGGTTGTTTACCACGACCAGTCCACGTTTCTTCTGGATTGCTCTTGCTGCGATAGCGTGGCTCTACAGATTTACGTGTTGTTTTCTTACGTTTTTGTGCGCCGTATTCAAGTAACTGCTCAACGCTATACCCCACGCTTTCAGCAACTTCTAAAATTTGGTTATACGCATCTTCAATTGCTTGATCTTTTTTAGAGGCAATAAGTTGCTCAGCTTCTGCTTGCAAACGCTTTAAATCTTCAACGGATAATTCGCTAATATCTGGTTTCATTTAAACCAACTCCAAGTTTATTAAAACTTTTTAACAATAGACCAATAACGCTAACTGTTTAAATCACATCTAAGCTCATAATATTTAGATTAGTTTAAATAATCAAGCAATGTCTTCATGTTAAAACAGGAATCTATTTAAATAAATATGATTAAAGCGTCGCTTTCATTATTTATACAAATCTTAATTTTGACTTAATTGATCTCAATTAAAAATAGTAGGTGTATTTCCAGCGACAGTTTCAAGCTCAATAATCTTGTTTTTTATATTATTTGGAATAGCCTGTTTTTTTAAAGTGTTTTTATCGACCACCACCATAATGGCTTCAGCACTGGCCACCCAAGTATTTTGTGTCGTACTCCAGATCTGATACGTCATTTTAAAACCGCTGGTCCGAATCTCTTCAATAGATGCCGTAATTTTAAGTGTATCGGGATAAAATACGGGTTTTAAATATTTGCACTGATTTGAGGCAACAACGGTATACACCTCTGCTGCAAAAAAATCCAAAATGTCCATATATTTAATCCGGGCACTTTCGATATAACGATAATACAACACATTATTCACGTGACCGAATGCGTCCATGTCGCCCCACGCGACTGCCTGCTCATGGATAACAGGATGTTGATTGAGTTCCTTCATCTTTTTTCTCATATTTTAAATTGAATAAAATTTGCATCATTTTCAAAAATAAGATTGAGCTGTTGAACCAACTCATCATTGTCTTTAATTTTCGCTTTAATTCTTAAATAGCTCATTAAAACATTGTCTGGATACAGTGTCAGTAATGCATCTGCTTGCGCATGCCGCTCAGTGGCTTCATAAACATACCATTTAGCAAAACTTAAAATCGGCTGACTTAAATATGTCTGCTCCATTTCTTCAATTTTAGTTTCAATATCAGCATAATCTGGTGCTTGTTTTAACAATTGTTGCTGAAACCATAAATAAAATACGTCCCGATCAAACTGTTCACGTAGTAAATGCAATGCCAAACGCTCATGCTGAATACTCATTTCTGGCATGCGTGATAAAAGTTTTAGCCAGAGCACCTTACTACTATACGGCCTTGTCTGTATTTCTTGTTCCAATTCTAAATAACGTTGCTGTAAGGCATATAAATCATCTACCGATGCCTCTTCAAACTGAGTTAATACCTGTTGCAACCAAAGATCACGTGTATGTGCATCTAGATGCCCATATTGAAGCGAGCGTAAATATAACCAAGATTGCTGAAGGGCTAAACGTCCCCAGTATTCTGTAATCTTTTGGCGATAGGACTGCTCAATATCTTTGAGCCAAGGTGATAACTGATGCTGTTGAAGAAATTCGAGGTGCGTTAAAGCCTTTTCTGTATCATGCAAAGCAAGAAAAATTTCGATACGTTGCAACTCTGCCAGCTCAAATGCCATCGGCGCGGTATGATTCAGTGCGTTGAGTGCCTGTGTATAATGACCTTGCCTAGACAGCAGCTTGGATTCAACAATGCCTTTTAACAAGCCAGATTGGGTAAAAATTCGATCGATAAATGCATGTTGATCTTGTGCAGCATCAAGCAGCCAGATGACACCAAGTTGTTCATAAGGATGTAGGTTTTTAAAATCAAAAACCGTTTCTAGTTTACGTTGCTCACGGCTTAAATAGCGTTTCACGCTAATCCAGAGCAGTTGCAACACAAAACCTAATATGGCAATGACAAAAATGGATGCCCAAACAGTTGTTTGTAGCTGCCAGTCACGCCAGTAGACATACACATACCCGGCACCATAGCCATAACTTAAAACACTCAGTATCGCCAAAACAAACAAGGCACCAATCAGATAGGTCCAGATTAATCCTTTCATACAGCTTCCTTCTAGCCGATCAGCGCTAAAGCGGCAAGTTTAGGTACAGGAACAACGGGCACCTGCTTGAGTTTTTCAAATTTTGATTTTAATTGCTGGCTGTTTTTATCGGGTAGCTGGCCTATTTGCTCGATGATGGTTTGGATAGTGGTTTGATACTCAGTGACCTGCCCCAAATTAAGTGCTTGTTTGGCTAAAATCAAACGCAACTGAACTTCTTTAAAAACTAATTGTCGATTCATAAGATTGGCTGAGGGCTGCTGAACCTTCTCAAACTGGAACCAGCCTTGCCAGAAATACGTCGTGTCACTACGATCAAGCTCCACATGCGACTGATGTCCAGCTTGTTGTAGCAGTTTGTCCATTTGCGAAATTAAGGCATTAAATTGTTCACGCTGTGCCGATTTAACATTCACCACCTGCTGAATGGTTTGTCGATCTTGAGCCAAAGCCACATGCAGACTGTCTTTGAGTGTAGGTGCCAGATTAAATAGCCCTAAAGATTGATCCAGTTCATTGAGCTTTTCAACTGCCAACGTATATTGTTGTTGTTGCAATGCAAATTCGACAAACTCCAACTGTTGCTTGATCAAAATAACCGGATTTGCTGTAAAAGCAGCATTTGTAACCGGTGCCGATGAAGGCGAATGCTGTTCAGGTGCTGTACCGATCTGGCGTTGTAAAGCCACTAGTTGATCGTTCAGCTTGGCATTATTTTGATCGAGTTTAAGTAAATTTTGTTGAAGCACCGGAAGCTGCTGAGAAATTTGAAACATGTCATAACTTAGCTTGGCCAACCAACCTAAAGCTAAAATCAAAATGACAGATAAAATTTTTCTCATAATGTTCCTGATTATGCCTGTAAGTGACGCAAAAGCGTTGCCGCCTTAAGATTCTCCACACGTATGATAGTAAAACTCTGTGAAGACTGGTTCTGATAGATCGTTAATATTTGTTCGAGTCGTTCGCCCAAGACCACGTAATCACATAAATCAAAGAGTGGCGTATCATGTTGGGTCAGTGCCAGCCAGTTGAGCCAACTGGCTTCACTGCTGATTAATACCCAAGCCCTTTGTTTTTGTTCTTTAATTTTGGCTGCAATATTGCCAATCTGCTGTTTGCTAGCTAGAGGACAACGGCGATCATATAAAACAAAATTGAGAATTTGAATCCCTTGCTCGGCCAGGTGTTGCATCATAAATTGCCGACCGCCTTCACCACGCCAAAAGGCCACACGATGGAGCGCGCTCTGAGTTTCAAAAACAGGGAGATGCAGCATCCCCTCCGAACTTTCGATCGACGGTACATGCGCCTGAATACCATAATGCGACAATGCTTGTGCTGTTTGCTGCCCTACGGCAATCCAGTCAGCCTGTGCCACATCCTGCAAGGTGAGCCCTGCACGCTGCAAATAGCGCATTCCAATTTCAACCGCAGTCGGGCTCACCACCACGATCACTTGCGCATGCGTTAAGTCTTGATAAAGCGCGTTCAAATGCGCATCGAAGGGCTGCTCCACCAGTTCCAGTAATGGCAGGCACTCAACCCGAAAGCCTTGCGCAGCCAAGGCTTGTGTTAGCTCATCGGCTCGATCCAGAGGTCGCGTGTTGATAAAATACATATTTAGTCGCGATATAACTCGCGCAGTAAATCGCCAGCGCCTTGATCAAGTAATTGTTTAGCAAGTTGAATGCCAAGTGCTTCCGCCTGATCAGGATGCCCCTGAACGATATCTTTCAACAGGACATCACCCTTTACACTGCCAACTCGTCCTTCTAACGTCAAGAGGTCATAATCAAGAGTGGCATAACCTGCTATCGGTACCTGACAACCGCCTTCAAGATACGCATTAAAAGCTCGTTCGGCACGTACGCATGCACTGGTATGCTCATGCGCAAGTGGTGCGATCAGTTCCAGTAATGCATGATCATCTGAACGGCATTCCAGCCCTAATGCACCTTGCCCTACCGCAGGTAAACTCATCTGTGGCAGCAGCGTGTGGCGAATACGCTCGTTCAGACCTAAACGCTTTAGGCCTGCACTGGCCAGAATAATCGCATCGTATTGACCCTGATCCAGCTTCGATAACCGCGTGCCTACATTGCCGCGTAAATCGATAATATTCAAATCTGGACGTTGCTTTAAAATCTGGCACTTACGGCGCAAACTCGATGTACCCACGCGTGCACCCTGTGGCAGTGCATCGAAATGGCTAATCTCATTCGATACAAAAGCATCAAGTGGATCTTCTCGCTCACAGATCACCGCGAGGCTTAATCCTTCAGGCAAATGCATCGGTACATCTTTCATGGAATGCACGGCCAGATCTGCCCGCCCATCCAGTAATGCCGCCTCAAGCTCTTTGACAAATAAGCCTTTACCCCCAATTTTGGCTAAGGGCGTATCTAGAATTTTGTCACCTTGGGTTACAAATTTGACCAGCTCAACCTGAAGTCCCGGATGAAGTGCCTGTAAACGATCACGAATGTGTTCTGCCTGCCAAAGTGCAAGCGGGCTTTGTCGTGTAGCAATCTTTAAGGTCTGCATAAGGGCTCAGATCGATAAAAAAACAGACTCTAAACTTAACTTGATTGATTAAAAATGCAAGTAAAATATCCCCGTAGCGCATCAAATCAGGATCAAGTTGGCTCAAATTTATAGTTTTTGCATGCGATCACGCAAATAGGGTAAATGACGCCGACTGACCGCAAGCCGTTCATCGACCTCTTTACAGCGTACCTGGTATTGTCCTGAACTGATCAGTTCCAGACCGTCCAAATAATCCATCGAGACCAATGCATTGCGATGAATACGAATAAAACGATCTTGAAATTCATGCTCGAGATCTTTGAGTGTCTCGTCAATCAGCACACTGCCATGCTTATGACGTACGGTGACGTATTTCTGATCTGCCAGAAAATAGTAAATATTTTCAACCGGAATCAGCTCAACACCACGATAAGTACGTGCCGTAATATGCTGGCGCTGATGAGGACGATCATGGGTATCTTGTTGTTTAATGTGCGTGATCTGGGCCTGATTTAAACGCGGCAACTGATGCAATACACGCGCCAGATCGTCTTGCGCAATCGGTTTGAGTAAATAACCTTGTGCTTTGGATTTAAACGCATCCAGTGCATGATCATCGTAGGCGGTGCAAAAAATAATCGCCGGCATTGGGTCGAATGTACCTAATTGTTCTGCACATAATAAGCCGTTCATTTCCGGCATCTGAATATCCAGCAGCACCACATCAGGCTGATGTTGATCCACCAGCTCAATCGCGTCACGACCATTACAGGCATACGCAACCACTTCATGCCCCAATTGCACCACCAACCGTGACAAACGTTCAATCGCAAGAGGTTCATCGTCGCAAATCAGAATCCTCATTTTTCCTCCTTTGTCGTGGCCCCATGACATCCTGTTTTTAAGGGGTTTCAGACTTATTATTTTGATCGGTATTGATAACTTACCACTGTGGTATATAACTCACGTGCGCAATAATTTTGAAATTTTACTGTACGTCCATAGTACGCAATTAAACGCTGCTTCACATTTTCAACGGCAATACCGTGCCCATTTCTCGATTTTATTTTATCCAGACTGTACGGATTAGTAATGACTATACTGACCTCACTTTGCAATATTTCAACCAGTATTGTAATGGTACTGCGTGAACTACTCGGTTCAACGCCATGAAAAATACAGTTTTCCAGCAAAGGTTGTAAAGTCAGGAGTGGAATCTGGACCTGTTGAAATTGGAGCTGATTCGGATCAAATTTCCATTCCACATGCAATCGGCTACCCAAACGCACACTTTCGATGGCCAAATAGCGTTGGCAAAGTTCGATTTCATCGGCCAAGCTGACCAGTTTTAGCTCTTGAAAACTGGCTCTAAACAAACGAGACAAATGGATCAGTAAGGTTTCGGCTTTTTCCGGATCGATACTGATCAAACTGACCACATTGTTGAGGCTGTTAAACAAAAAATGTGGATGAATACGCGCCTGCATGGCCTGAATTCTGGCATTTAATTCACTATATTGCTGCTTCAACCATTGATCCCGCATGTACATATAACGTAGGCAAAAACCACCCAATAACACGCCATAACTGAGATGCATGCTGGCGCCGCTAAACAACTGTGGCCATGTTAAGGTATGAAAGTGAAAGTGGCTCCCCCAGTGCAGCATAAGATTGGTTGCGATGGTGGTAAGTAGTACAATCATTTGTAACAGAACGAACGCCACCCCCAAGGCAGCAACCTGCGGTAAACGATGTAAATTACTTTGAAAGCGATCGATCAGTGCCGAAAAAGCAAAAACCACCCAATTAATGAATAAGATATATTGCAATAAGCGCAACCCATCGAAGGCTGCCCACGTCCCTGCTTCTGCCAGTGTAAGCACCAACGCCAGCACATTACTGGCCACAATCAGTTCTAATAAATGTTGCCAACGACCAATTTTGGTAAAAAAATAGGATTTCTGCATTGCTGTCTTGTGCCTGCGCTGTGTTTTCTTGTCATTTGATGCGTCGGCAAGTGCGGCAGAATTTGTTATACTCTTTTTTATTTTACCGAGCCGACATGACCACATCTTCTCAATCCGCTGAACAGCCAACCACAAACCAAACGTCTGGTATGTGGGGCGGTCGTTTTACCGAAGCGACCGATGCCTTTGTTGCTGAATTTACCGCATCTGTGCAATTTGACCAACGTTTTTATAAACAGGATATCGCAGGCTCTATCGCGCATGCGACCATGCTTGCCAAAGTCGGTGTACTCACTGATGCAGAGCGTGACGATATTATTCAGGGCTTGAGTGAAATCAAAGCCGAAATCGAAGCTGGCCGCTTTGAATGGCGTATTGATTTAGAAGATGTGCACATGAATATTGAGTCACGTTTGACTCAGCGTATTGGGATTACGGGTAAAAAACTGCACACTGGCCGCAGCCGTAACGATCAAGTCGCCACTGACATTCGCTTGTACCTACGCGATGAAATTGACGATATTTTATCGATTTTACAGCGCCTGCAAAAGGGCTTGTTAGGTTTGGCTGCCAGCCATACGCATACGATTATGCCAGGCTTTACCCATTTACAAACCGCTCAACCAGTAACCTTCGGACATCATCTGTTGGCTTGGTTTGAAATGTTTGTTCGTGACACCGAGCGTCTGCAAGACTGCCGCAAACGCGTGAACCGTATGCCATTGGGTTCTGCTGCTCTGGCAGGAACCACGTACCCGATTGATCGTGCCTATACGGCGCAGCTACTTGGTTTTGAAGCTGTTTCTGAAAATTCACTCGATGCAGTATCTGATCGTGATTTTGCGATTGAATTTAATGCAGCAGCTGCACTGATCATGATGCATTTGTCACGCATGTCTGAAGAGCTGATTCTATGGACTTCGGCACAGTTCAAATTTGTGAATATTCCAGATCGCTTCTGTACTGGCTCATCGATTATGCCGCAAAAGAAAAATCCAGACGTACCTGAACTGATTCGTGGTAAATCAGGACGTGTGTTTGGCGATTTGATTAGCTTGCTCACACTCATGAAAGGTCAGCCACTAGCCTATAACAAAGACAACCAAGAAGACAAAGAACCGTTGTTTGATGCGATTGATACCGTACGCGGTTCATTAATGGCCTTTGCCGACATGGTGCCGGCATTGGTTCCGAATATCGAGATTATGCGTGAAGCTGCACTTCGTGGATTCTCGACTGCAACCGATCTTGCCGACTACCTTGTGAAAAAAGGCGTGGCATTTCGCGATGCGCACGAGATTGTGGGTAAAGCAGTGGCGCTTGGCGTACAAGAAGATAAAGATCTGTCTGAACTTTCACTTGAGCAACTCCAACAGTTTTCCGATTTGATCGGCGCCGATGTATTTGACAAAGCCCTCACCCTTGAAGCCTCTGTCAATGCGCGTGACCATATTGGCGGAACATCACCAAAACAGGTTGAAGCTGCAATTACGCGCGCTCATGACCGTCTTGCCCAACTTTATGCTTAAGGAAACGCCATGACTCGTCACGTATTTTGTCGTAAATATCAAAAAGAAATGGAAGGCCTCGATTTTGCACCATTTCCGGGAGCCAAAGGTCAGGAACTGTTTGAACATGTTTCTAAACAGGCATGGCAAGAATGGCTGAAGCATCAAACCACGCTCATTAATGAAAAGCGACTCAACGTTTTTGAACCTGAAGCGAAAAAGTTTCTGGAAGAACAGCGTGAAAAGTTCTTCAACAATGATGCCAGTGTTGAAACTGCCGAAGGTTGGAAACCCGAGCAAAACTAATCTTGCTTTTCTGGTTGACTCAGGCAGACCTTAGAACGGTCTGCCTGTTTTTTATGTTTACGCCATAACTCATTGAGTCACGGATTCACTACGTTGTTTTTATAATCTTACAGATCATCATATAACATTACATAGCCTCACAAGACTACTCAAGACATCCGTACCAATGTGATCTACTATAAACCTATAGCAAGATGTTACCCCGCATCTTGAATAAAAATGCAGCTTAACGATGTTTTCATCCCAGATTTTCCCCCAAAAAATCTGGGATTTTTTTATTTAAAATTGAGGCTGATCGACGTCAGTTTTAAGATCACGTGATTCGATTTTTATGTGCATATAAAAAACCTTAGCATATCGCTAAGGTGTTTTGTGGCTGACAACAATGTGCTTGATCACAATAGAGTTATTTACGCTGCACATGTTGTTCAATTTCTTCAATTTTGGTGTGTCGTACATCGAGGCCTTTGGCCATATAAATGACTTGCTCTGAAATATTACGCGCATGATCGCCAATACGTTCAAGTGAGCGCAGCACCCACATCACATTGATCACCCGCGATATATGTCGTGGATCTTCAATCATATAAGTCATTAAGGTTCGTGTCGCAGACTGATATTCACGATCAATGTCGGCATCAGCCAGTAATACTCTTAAAGCTTGTTCTGCATCGAGTCGTGCAAAGGCATCCAAGGCATCATGAATCATGACACGTACCTGATTCCCAATATGGCGTGTTTCCATGTAGCCACGTGGAGAACCGCCTTCTTCACATAAATTTTGTGCAATACGGGCAATTTTTGCAGCTTCATCGCCAATACGCTCAAGGTCGGTATTGGCTTTACTCATGGCAATCACCATACGCAAGTCAATTGCAGCAGGATGACGGCGTGCCAAGATCAGGGTCAGTCCCTCATCGATTTCGCGTTCATACTGGTTCACCACGTTGTCTTGGTATTGTACATCGACCGCCATTTCGACGTCGGTATCCAGCAAGGCATGAATTGCATTGGCCACCTGCTGCTCGACCAGCCCACCCATGGTCATGAATTTGGTATTCACCCCTTGCAGATCCTCGTTAAATTGAGAGGAAATATGATGGGTCAAGACAGGATTAGTTGGACTCAAGACAGCCTCCAAAACGGGCTAAATGCACGGTACAAAGTTGAGCAGAGATTAAAGCACATTCATTGTGAAACTTTAATGACAATGCCGCAATTTCATTCAAAATTTAATCGTTGCTGAGCCATGTATTCATCTGCACCAGATCTTCCTCACTGAGTTGTCCAACCGCAGCTTTGAGCTTGAGCACATTGATCAGATAATCATATTGGGCATTGACATACTCTTGCTTGGCCGAAAACGCATTGCGCTGCGCCAGCAAGACGTCCACCATGGTTTTGAGACCTTCGTTATAACTCGCCAAGGAAGCCTGCGATACCTGTTCGGCTGAACGCATGGCCGCTTGTCGCGCGTCGAGTTTGGATTGGTCGGTTTGTAATTGTAAAAAGGCTTGCTTGACCTCAACGCTGGCACTGCGCTCTGCAGCATCGAGTTGGGCCTGTGCCTGATCAAGCTGGGCAACGGCTTTTTTAATTGAGGTCTGGGTCTGTCCGCCATTAAATAGATTCCAGCTTAGCTCCAGTCCAATCTGATCAAAGGCACCATTGGTGGAAATCAGTGTATCTGGACTTTGCTTGGTATAACCATAAGTGGCCAATGCATTTAACTGTGGATAAAGTGCTGCTTTTTCCACACGGCGGTTATCGTCTGCATATTGGCGCTGTAGACGAGCTTGCTGAATAGATAAATTGTGCGTCTGAGCCAGTTGCAACCAGTCGTCTAGGCGTGCAGGGACTGGTGGCTGATACACCACATCGGTGCGAAGCACAGCTAATCCCTGATCTGGGTTATGCCCAATAAACCGATTGAGTTGCTCTTGAGCCAGCATCTGTTGCACCTGACCTGAAATGCGGTTCGCGCGCGCATTTTGATACTGCGCATTGGCTTCACTAACATCGCTTCGCGCCAATAAGCCCTGCTGTAATTTGGCATTCATCATCTTTAATTGTTCAGATAATGCCTGTTCTTCTTGTAAATAAGTACCATTAAGCGACTGCTGACGCAGTACATTAAAATATGCCTGTGCGACATCTAACAGATGTTGCTGTATCTGGATTTTCAGCGTGACTTCACTCAGCTGAACCGAGGTTTTTACTTGCTTATAGCCCTGCCATGCATCCATTCGAAATAGCGGTTGACGTGCGGTTAAAGAAACCTGTCTCTTGGTCGATGTGTTGCTAATCAAGCTGTTCGACACATCTGTGCCACCCGGAAAATCGAAAGACTGATCATTTTTAACGGATTGTCTGTCACGCGTCAGATTGCCCGCCAAGGTCACTGTAGGTAACAAGGCACCTTTGGCAATGCCCAAATTGAGTTGATCAGCCTGGAACTGATACAAATTAGCTTGCAAGGTTGGGTCATTTCGTTTTGCCAGATCGTAGGCACCCACCAGATCCAGTGCAAACAGCGACTGAACACCGCCCAACATCCCCATAACGACAATCAGTTTTTTTATAGACATCTAAGAATGATCAACCTTGAATAGTGCTGTTCTAGACTAAGAAAAATCAGGCAAAAATACAATTGATCCCGATCGGGATTTGTTCTTAAAAAGTGGTATATTTTGATCTTTAAATATCCGCAATCCGTGCTAGTATGGGCGCATGCTTGACGGAGCGCGAGTAATAACTCGCTGAGATTGGGTAAATGATTGCCTTGCAATGATTTGATCCCGAGTACCGTTGAACCTGATCAGGTTAGAACCTGCGTAGGAATCAAGTTATCAAAATCTTAAGCCCTCTATTTGTGTTCTACAAATACACCCGCCATCGTTTTTGGTTGCTTGATTCGTTAGTGTTTTTCATAAGGATCATGCCATGAACCAATTAACGAATCTTTCTTCTGCTGATCTCTCAGCGCAACACGAACAAGATGCAAAAGACCTCACCCGTATTTTGCCTGCATCTCGCAAAGTGTACATCCAAGGCTCTCGCCCAGACATTCAGGTCCCTATGCGTCAGATTGAACTGACCGATACACCTACTGGTTTGGGCGGAGAACATAATCCACCCGTGATGGTCTATGACACATCGGGCGTGTATACCGATCCGAATGTACAGATTGACTTAAATAAAGGCTTACCACACGTGCGCCAGCACTGGATTGAAGCGCGTCAAGATACCGAGCAACTGAGCACCCTCAGCTCAGCTTTTGGTCAGGAACGTTTAAAAGATATCCGTACAGCCGATATTCGATTTGCACACATTCAAAAACCTCGCCGTGCCAAAGCCGGACAGAATGTTACTCAAATGCACTATGCCAGAAAAGGCATCATCACACCGGAAATGGAATATATCGCCATCCGTGAAAACCAGCGCCAGCGCGACAATGTCGACATGCGCCAACACGCTGGACAGAATTTCGGTGCCAAAAACCTAACCGAAATTACCGCTGAGTTTGTGCGTCAGGAAGTGGCGGCTGGTCGGGCAATTATTCCGGCCAACATTAACCACCCTGAAATTGAACCGATGATCATCGGACGTAATTTTCTGGTCAAGATCAATGCCAATATCGGAAATTCGGCTTTAGGCTCGAGTATCGACGAAGAAGTTGCGAAAATGACGTGGGCCACACGCTGGGGCGCAGACACCATCATGGATTTGTCGACGGGTAAAAATATTCATGAAACCCGTGAATGGATCATCCGTAACTCCCCTGTGCCGATTGGAACCGTTCCGATTTATCAGGCGTTGGAAAAAGTAGACGGTGTGGCCGAAGATCTGACCTGGGAAATTTTCAAAGACACACTCATTGAACAGGCCGAACAGGGCGTTGATTACTTTACCATTCATGCCGGCGTGTTACTGCGCTATGTGCCTTTAACTGCCAATCGCCTGACGGGTATTGTGTCGCGTGGTGGTTCAATTATGGCGCAGTGGTGTTTGGCGCATCATGAAGAAAACTTCCTATACACGCACTTCGATGAAATTTGCGAAATCATGAAGGCTTACGATGTCTCGTTTAGCTTGGGTGATGGCTTGCGTCCAGGCTGTATCCAAGATGCCAACGATGCGGCACAGTTTGGTGAACTACGCACTTTAGGTGAACTGACTCAACGCGCTTGGGAACACGATGTGCAGGTCATGATTGAAGGACCGGGTCACGTACCGATGCACATGATTAAAGAAAATATGGACCTGCAACTTGAGGTTTGTAAGGAAGCACCTTTTTATACCTTAGGGCCACTCACCACCGATATCGCACCGGGTTATGACCATATTACCTCGGCCATTGGTGCTGCCATGATTGGCTGGTACGGTACGGCCATGCTGTGCTACGTCACCCCCAAAGAGCATTTAGGTCTACCCAACAAAAAAGATGTTAAAGACGGGATTATCACCTATAAGATTGCAGCACATGCCGCCGACTTGGCCAAGGGTCATCCGGGTGCGCAAGTCCGTGACAATGCCTTGTCTAAAGCACGTTTTGAATTCCGTTGGGATGACCAGTTTAATCTGAGTCTAGATCCAGATACGGCGCGCAGTATGCACGACGAAACGCTACCCAAAGAGGCACATAAATCGGCACACTTTTGCTCGATGTGCGGTCCGAAATTCTGCTCGATGAAAATCACTCAAAACGTGCGTAATTATGCACAAAATCAGGAGAATAGCACTGCAATCGATGCTTCATCCGAAGACATTGAACAGGGTCTCAAGAGCATGAAAGCGGCCTATCACGCAAACGGTCAAAAACTGTATCAAAAGCTCTAAAAATACGAAAAAAGCATTTGTCTTTAAATTGAACTCAGTTAGGATGAAATACAGTCACGTATTTCATCCTTTTTAATAATGAGTATGACCATAATAGAACAAGCCAGTTATTCACATGATGATGTTGAAGTAGAAAACCGTGAATCGCTCTATCAGGGATTTACACAGCTTGAAAAAGTCACACTCAAGCATCGACTTTTTGGGCAATCGCATTATACCCAACCTTTCCAGCGCGAACTGATTCGAAGAAAACAGGCTGCTGGCGTGTTGCTTTACAACCACACCCAACAAAAATTTGCGCTTATTGAACAATTTCGGGTCGGTGCACTCGATGACACTCAATCGCCGTGGCAACTTGAAATTATTGCGGGTGTACTTGATGGCGATGAACCACCGGAAGAATGTGTTCGTCGTGAAAGTGTCGAAGAATCTGGGTGTCAAATCGATGAACTGACGCATTTATTCTCGTTCTATCCATCGGCAGGTGCCTGTTCGGAACTTTTTCACCTCTATGCTGCACAAACCGATCTTCCAGAACATGGGGGCATCTTTGGTTTGCCAGAGGAAAACGAAAATATCCAGCTGCATATCTTGGATTATTCCCAAATCGAGATACTGCTGAGTTCTGGGCGTTTGCGTAATGCACCCGTCATTATGGCGTTACAGTGGCTCTGGCAACAGATTCAACTCTCCACCGACTTAAGAGATATATGACTATGTTTCAGGTAGCCCCTTTTTCAAGTCAGGCGCATGTAATTATTCAAATTACCGACACGCATCTGCTTGAAGACCCTCAGCATGAATTCGTGGGCATTAATCCTGAACAGAGTTTTCATCAGGTGATCGCACATATTCGGGCACATTATCCCAAGATCGATGCCATTATTCATACGGGTGATCTAGCACAGACCCCTACCGCAGTCACCTATGCACGTTATCTTGATTATATGCAAACCCTGGGCATTCCGTTTTTTCATGTGCCAGGCAATCACGACGATCCTGCACATTTTCCGTTTCATGCATCGTCACCGCAAGATATCAGTATTGTGGCGATGGGCCAATGGCATCTGGTGCTCTTGAACAGTGCTGTAGTCGGGAAAGTCGATGGCTGGATCAGCGACCATCAGTTAATGCAACTGCAGCAACATCTTCAACAGCACCCGAATGTGTCTACGATTTTGGCGTGTCATCATCACCCATTTGAAATGCAATCCAAATGGATTGACCAGCACAAACTAAAAAATACCGCCACATTACTAGATGTCATTCACGCTCATCCACAAGTGAAGGCAGTGCTGTGCGGCCATGTGCATCAAGAATCCTCACATCGCTGGGAACATGTCGAGTTTTTATCATCGCCCTCGACTTCGGTTCAATTCAAACCCAGAAGCGATGACTTTGCCTTTGATGCCTTGCCGTCTGGCTATCGCGTGCTGAAACTACAAGCAAATGGTGAGTTTGAAAGCCATATTCATCGTATCGAAAAGATGCTACAAAACATAAATACTGAAATTTCAGGCTATTAACTTTTCTTTTTTATTTTTTTGGCTTATTTTAAGGCTTGAGTCCGATAGATTCACATAAAATCCACATCGGCACGACTATCATCTTCGTGTAAAACTCTATATGATGACGTCCCCGAGGGAAAATCCGCCAACGGGATTGGATAAAAAACACTTGCATACCACCATATTTTTTGCGTATAGATAATACGTATATGATGAGGAATGCCCTTTATGGCGAATGACAACCAAAACCACGTCTTAGACGAAAATACCCAAGTTCTAGACGCCGAAAAGGCGGCTAAGCCTGCACGCAAAGCCAAGCCAAAGGCCTCTGAAGGGGGCACTACTGCCAGCTTATTTGGTATCGCGCCTTATCAGCCTAAGAAAAACGAAGAATACATGTCTGATGCTCAATTGGATCACTTTCGCCAAATCCTTGAGGCGTGGAAAAGTGAATTAATGAGCGAAGTGGATCGCACCCTAAACACCATGCAAGATGAATCATCAGCATTGCCTGATGTCAACGACCGTGCTACGCAGGAAGAAGAGTTTGCAATTGAGTTACGTACCCGCGACCGCGAACGTAAATTGATTCGTAAAATCGAGCAGTCGCTTGAAGAAATTAAAGCAGGTGATTACGGTTACTGTGAAACTTGCGGCATTGAAATTGGTCTGCGTCGTTTAGAAGCACGTCCAACAGCCACCCAATGTATCGACTGTAAGACGCTTGCAGAGATCAAAGAGAAGCAAAATAACGGTTAATACGATGCCTCATCGTGATACTGCTTATGTGGGTCGGTTTGCGCCATCGCCAACCGGCCCTTTGCATTTCGGATCGCTCATTACTGCCATTGCCAGCTATTGTGATGCCAAAGCGCATCAAGGCAAGTGGCTGGTACGCATCGAAGATACCGATATTCCACGAATCTACCCGGGCAGTGAAGCACATATTTTAAAATGCATTGATGCCTTTGGTTTTGAGCCAGACGATGAAATTGTGTTTCAGCGCAATCGTTTGACGCTGTACGAACAGGTGCTCGACCAATTACATGCACAGGGGCAGATTTATGCTTGTCAATGCACCCGTAAACTCCTCGGCTCCAATGCCATTTATCCTGGCACCTGTCAAACACTGAATTTAGCCTTTGATCATCAGGCCATTCGGGTCAAAGTCAGCGCAGCGCCCATTTGTTTTGAAGATCGTTTGCAGGGCAGACAATGCAGCAATCTGGCCGATGAACTCGGTGATTTTGTATTAAAGCGCCGTGACGGCATTTTAAACTATCAACTGGCGGTGGTGGTCGATGATTACTTACAAGGTGTCACGGATGTGGTTCGTGGTGCAGATTTACTTGACAACACCCAACGGCAAATTTGGCTTCAGCAGCTTCTGGGTTACCCCACACCGCGCTATATGCATTTGCCACTGGCGATGAACGAGCACGGACAAAAGCTTTCCAAGCAAAATCTGGCGGCTGCACTCGATCCGGCACACGCAGCTGATTATATTCAACAGGCACTTAACGCCTTGCAGCAACCTAATGTAGAACGTGATACACCTCGGCAGATGCTTGCGCAGGCCGTGGCTCAGTGGGATGTAGAGCAGATTCCCAAACACACCATGCTCGAAGGGATTTATCTCTAATCCAATAATAAAAAAACCGTCAAATGACGGTTTTTTTATTGAAGCAAATCGATTAGAAATTCGACTCTTCACGATCTGGATTGATCTCTTGCGTGGAAGCATCGACACGCAAAATCAGACTAATCATCGCAGCACACATCATTAATGATGTTCCACCATAACTAATAAACGGTAAGGTAAGCCCTTTGGTTGGCATCAAGCCCATATTCATTCCTGCATTTACAATGATCTGTAGCAGAAAAATAATACTGATCCCGTACGCCAGATAACCTGCGCGCAAGAAGTTGTGCTTCAGTGCACGATGACCAATTTTGATACAACACGCCAGCATAGTAAACGACAAGCCGATGACAATCGAAATACCGACAAAACCAAACTCTTCACCCAATACCGCCAGCATAAAGTCGGTATGTGCCTCAGGCAGGTAAGAGAGCTTTTGTACACTGTGCCCGAGCCCTGTACCGAACCATTCCCCGCGGCCAAAGGCCATTAATGCATTTGAAAGCTGATAGCCTGTTCCGAGTGGATCTGCCCACGGATTGGTAAATGATAAGGCACGTGCCAGACGATAAGGTTCAAACAAAATTAAAAAGCCGATGCCCATCACGACCGCGCCCAGCATAATCGCAAACTGAGTGGGCGGTGCGCCAGCCAAGAAGAAAATACCGACCATCATCAAGACAATCACCACGGTGGCGCCCAAATCCGGCTCAGCAATAATCAGCCCGACCGTAATAGCCATAACACCACTTAAGCGAACCAGTCCTTTCCAATGGGTACGCACCTCTTTGGCACGTCGTACCACATAATCGGCGGTAAAAATGGCCATCATCACTTTGGCAACTTCGGTTGGCTGTAGGGTAAAACCTGCCAGTCGAATCCAGCGACGCGAACCGTTCACTTCTGTTCCAATCACCAAAACGGCAAGCAACAGCAAAATCGTGATCAGCCATAATGAAAAGGTATTTTTAAACCAGACATTCAGCGGTACTTTATAAACGAAATAGGCCACGATTGCGGCGGTTGCAATTGAAATCGCATGGCGAACCACATAGTGAAATGGATTCTCATGCATATATTCGGCATACGGCATCGAAGCGGATGCCACCATCACCGAACCAATACAAAGCAAGCACACCACACAGAAAATCAGCACGTTACGCGCCGTCATTTCGGTCGGTACACGCGGCATCCAGCGATCGTACCATTGATTAATTTTGGTTATGGTTGTCTGAGCAAAGCCAGCCATCACATTATCCTTCTGATTTTTGTTATTTAAACAAGGGCATTTACACAAGCAACAAATTGATGCCCGCGATCTGGATAGCCTTTAAACATATCAAAGCTTGCACAGGCAGGAGACAGCAATACGACGTCGTTTGCTTGGGCATGCTGTTGCGCCTGAGTCACGGCATCTTGCAAAGTTGAAACATGTACCATGGACGCTGTTCCCTGTAATGCCTGTTCAATTTGTTGGGCATCTTCACCCATCAGAATTGCCGTTTTGACATATTTTTCAACCGATGGGCGCAGCAAGCTAAAATCTTGCCCTTTACCCTGTCCCCCTAAAATCACCACCACTTGACCATGTTGGGGTTGAATGGCGGTACCGAGGCCATCAATGGCTGCCAATGTAGCACCGACATTGGTGCCTTTTGAGTCATTATAGTAACGCACATCATGAACAGTTTTAACGTATTCACAGCGGTGCTCTAGGCCCTTAAACTGTTTGAGTGTCTCGAGCATGGAGTCGAGCGGTAGTCCAATTGCTTCGCCAAGTGCTAAGCAGGCCAGCGCATTGGCAATATTGTGCGTGCCTTGAATGTACAGCTCGGTGCTTTTGATGAGGCGGTTACGACCACGTGCAAGCCACATCGTCCCGTCATCTTCGCGCAACACACCGTATTGATTGATGTCTGGTGCATTCAGTCCAAAGCTTTGCATCGGGGTGTTATCTGGCACAAGTGGACGGGTTAAGCCGTCATCACGGTTGTACACCACCTTTTTTACGCCCTGAAAAATTCGGTGCTTGGCCTGATGATAACCCAGCATATCCCCATGACGATCCAGATGATCTTCACTCATGTTTAATACAACAGCTACTTCGGCATTCAGATGCGAGGTGGTTTCGAGCTGAAAACTTGACAGCTCAAGCACCAGCAATTCAGGCTCGTCTTTTAGTAAATCGAGTCCCGGACGACCTAAGTTCCCCCCTACTGCTACGCGTTTGCCTGCATCTTTGGCCATCTGACCAAACAAGGTGGTGACCGTACTTTTGGCATTTGAACCGGTAATCGCCACAATGGGAACAGTAGTGGCACGGCGTAATACCTGAATATCGCCGATCACGGGTATACCGTGCGCAATTGCTTGCTGAATTTCAGGCAACTGTGGCGCTAATCCAGGGCTTAAAATAATTTCTTCTGCTTGTAAGAGCAACTCCAGATCCAGCGCACCAAAATGAGTTTGCACCTCTGCCGGAATCTGATCATGCCCCGGGGGGACTGCACGAGAATCTGTGACAGCAACGCGGTAGCCTTGTTCATGTAAAAAATTAACGGCGGAAACCCCTGAGATTCCTAGACCCGCAACGACTTTTAGTCCACCCCGTTGTATAAGCATGCATGCCCCGCATTGTGACAAAAATTGATTGCCAAAATGGTAGCACTTTGGGGTTTTGAATGCTTTTTCAGTTTTGGTTTTATTCGACGTTTTTTGTGTCAGCGCGTAAAAAAAGCCATCGATTTGATGGCTTTTTAATCAGTTGATCTGCGGTATTATTGCAACCATTTTACCGGCTTGATCTCTTGCACTGGCGATGTCGGCTTATCGTCAGTCGAACATCCGCAGCTACCGCCACATCCGGCCACCATTTTGGGTTTTAAGCGTGTTGCCAGTGCGTGCCAGCCACGTTGTTGGCACTGATCTGAAAGTGACATAAATAGCGCAGTCGAAGTTTTCGGAAAGACTTTCCTGAACACTACCCATGCACTCCAGATGACCAATACTGCAATAATCAGATACTCAATCATGCTCCACCTCAACCACTCAAGAGAAAAAACGTGATGCCAATTGATACGTCAAAAATGACATCAAATACGCCAGACCGAACAAATATCCAGTCATCACAGCCACATTTTTCCACGATCCCGTTTCACGACGAACCGTCGCCAATGTAGCCAAGCAATGCGGCGCATAAACAAACCACACCAGCAAAGCAAGCCCGGTTGCAAGCGACCATCCTGAACCATCAGCACTGATCAGACTCGATAGCCCTTGCGTAACCGCATCTTCACTGGTAGCAGACAGTGCATACACTGTGCCGAGTGCGGCCACAACCACTTCACGCGCTGCCATTGCTGGAATCAGTGCAATACAGATTTGCCAGTTAAAGCCAAGCGGCGCAAAAACAGGTTGAATCAAATGTCCCAGCATACCGGCAAAACTATAATCAATTGCCGGAAGCGTTGCGCCTTCTGGCGGCTGCGGAAAGGTACACAAAAACCAAAGCAAAATCGACAAGGCAAAGATAATTCCACCCACACGCTTTAAGAAGATTTTGGCGCGATCCAGTAAACCAATCCCCACACTTTTTAAATCGGGTAAACGGTAACTTGGCAGTTCCATCAATAAAGCATGTTGTGAATTGTCTTTTTGGAAAAACTTCATCACAAACGATACGCATAGCGCACTCAAGATACCCGCCATATATAAGGCGAATAACACCAATCCTTGCAGGTTAAAAATTCCCCACACGGTTTGTGCGGGAATAAAAGCACCAATCAACAAGGCATACACCGGCAAACGCGCCGAACAGGTCATCAGCGGTGCCACCATAATGGTGGTGAAACGGTCGCGTGGATCGGTAATACTACGCGTGGCCATAATGCCAGGAATAGCACAAGCAAAACTTGAAAGGAGTGGAATAAATGCACGCCCACTTAAGCCAGCTTTAAACATGAGTTTATCGAGCAAAAAGGCAGCTCGTGGTAGATAGCCAGATTCTTCAAGCACCAAAATAAAAAAGAACAGGATCAAAATCTGTGGTAAAAACACCACCACGCCGCCGGCACCAGCAATAATTCCATCGACCACTAGACTATGCAGTAAAGGCTGGGAAATGTAGGCACCCACACTTTCCCCCAACCAGCCGAAAAAGCCTTCAATGCTGTCCATAAATGGCGCAGCCCAAGCAAACACGGCCTGAAACACCACAAACATCAGGAGTGCCAAACTGAGCAAACCAAGCACCGGGTGTAAAAAGATTTTATCTAAGAGATCGGAACGCGCATCAGCATCTTCTACAGACTGCACCACGTCATTTAAAATCATTTCAATTTTTTGATGGTGTGTGCCTTTTAGACCCGTCATTTCGGTTTGCGGCACCATAAACTTGTGCTGATCCAGCGCACTCATCAGGTTTTGAATCCCTGAATTACGCACTGCAACCGTTTCAACGACAGGCACTCCCAAACGCTCCGAAAGCTTTTGTGAGTTCACCTGAATACCTCGACGGCGTGCTTCATCCATCATATTCAGCACAACCAATACTGGTCTTTTGAGTTCAAGAATTTCCAGTACTAAACCTAGATGAAGTTTTAAGTTGGTGGCATCGACCACGCACAAAAATGCATCCTGATCGCGCTCTCCTTCAATTTTGCCTAAACACACATCGCGGGTAATGGCTTCATCTGGACTGGTGGCACTTAAGCTATAGGTCCCTGGTAAATCCAGCACGCGCACCGGTTTTTTTGAAGGCAGATCAAAGTGTCCGACTTTACGCTCTACTGTCACACCAGCATAGTTGGCAACCTTCTGGCGCGTACCGGTTAGGTGGTTAAATAAAGAGGTTTTACCGCAGTTAGGATTTCCAACAAGGGCGACACGAAGTGCTTCACTCATGTGCCTGCCCCTTCTTGACTGATTTGAACTCTTGCAGCTTCTTCTTTACGTAAAGCAAAGCGGGTAAAACCCAGTTGCACCAGAATCGGATCGCCACCAAACACGCCTTTTGTCACGATCTGTACTTTTTCACCCGCAACAAATCCTAAGGTTTCAAGGCGGTTTGCGATTGGATCTTGTTGATCCGGACTGCCATCAAGGGTATGATCCACCGCTGTGATGATGGCAGTTTGCTTCACTCTAAGTTCTGATAAACGCACTGCAATTTGATCCTGAAAGCTTTTGCATAGTATACATCCAAATGAGAATAATTAACAAATAAGGAATCGTTACGATTCACATCTGTAAAATTTCATCGACAGCAAACGCTGTTTACACTAATGTATTGTTATCACAGAACATCTGTTGCTTGAATGATCAGTAAAAAGCCCCGCACGCCTGCGCCAATTACAATTCCAAAACCATTTAGTTTTTTGCATGGCTTTAGAGACTATCTGGTGGCACAAAGTGTCAGCCCGCATACCCGTAACGCATATTTAAGCGATTTGATCCAGTGTGCCCAATTGTCTCGCCACGCCCTGCCCGAATGGAGGGCCGATGACATCTCGGATGTTTTGATTGAACTCACCAAACTGGGGAAAAGCCCGCGTTCAATAGCACGCTGTCTCTCGGCACTGCGTCAGTTTTATAAATTTTTACGTGAACAGAAAATTCGAACCGATAATCCTGTGGCGCTGCATAAAAGCCCGAAACTGGGTCGAAGTCTGCCACAAGATTTATCTGAGCAAGATGTCGATGCACTGATTCATGCACCAGATACCTCCACGGCGCTGGGGCTACGCGATCGTGCCATGCTTGAAGTTTTATATGCCTGCGGTTTGCGGGTGTCTGAGCTGCTGAACCTAAAGCTGGAGCTGATTAATTTAAAGCAAGGCTATTTGCGTATTACCGGTAAAGGCAACAAAGAGCGTTTGGTGCCTCTGGGCCAGTTTGCGACTGAATGGGTCGAGCGCTACCTGCGCGAATCACGCCCTGCGCTATATAAAAGCGCGACCGATTATCTCTTTTTAACCCAGCATGGCGGCATTATGAGCCGACAAAATTTTTGGTACGCCATCAAGCGCTATGCATTGCAAGCCAATATTCAGATGGAGCTTTCTCCGCATACATTGCGCCATGCCTTTGCAACACATCTACTCAATCATGGTGCCGACTTGCGTGTGGTGCAGTTACTCTTGGGGCATAGTGATTTATCGACCACACAGATTTATACCCATGTGGCTCAAATCCGTATGCAGCAATTGCATGAACAATACCATCCGCGCGCTTAATCTTGCCAACAGACCAGGTACAAAGACGGATCAGTTACAGAGCGCATCGAATAATTACCATCAGTTGGATTTTTTTTTGATATTCTAAAAGCCTTTAAATAACAATTGAAATGAAAAGGGTTGTTTATGTCATTTACCCGTTCGCACCTTTTTATCGCCTGCGCTTTGGCTGGAAGTTTAGCTGTATCGGCATGTTCCAAGCAGGATGATGCTGCCAAACAAGATACGTTGACTGCAAATACACCGGCAACGGGTGAGGCATCGACCTTAAGTGAACGCAATGCTCAACAACGTCTGATTTCGACTTTGCAAGATCACCTTAAAAGTGCCAACATCAATGCCAAAATTACCGGTGTTCAGTCGACAGAAGTACCCAACCTGTATTGGGTAAGTTTAGATGGCATGCCATCGGTTTATGCCACCAGCGATGGTAAATACATTATTCAAGGCGATGTGATCCGGTTGGGGAATAAGGAGTTGGTGAGTGTAGGTGAAGCCTTACAAGCCAAAGAAAACAAAAAATTATTTGCAACGCTCAAGACACAAGATCTGATTGTGTATCCAGCCAAAAATGGTAAAGCCAAGCATGTGGTCTACGTGTTTACCGATGCAAGCTGTCCTTATTGCCACAAATTGCACGAGCATCTTGATGAAATCAATGCCAAAGGCATAGAGGTCCGTTATATTGCTTGGCCGCGTGGCGACCAGTTCATGCCGACCATGGAAGCAATCTGGTGTAGCGCAGATCGTAAAGCAGCATTTGCGCAAGCCGTTCAGGGCCAACCGGTACAAGCAGCACAGTGCAAAAACCCTGTGCGTGATCAGTATCAACTGGGTCAAAAAATTGGCGTGAACGGTACACCTGCTATTTACAGCGTCGAGGGTGAATACTTAGGCGGTTACTTGACTCCTGAAGAGCTTGATACACGTCTTAATAAGTAATCAAGCCTGCTTATATTTGCAGTGCTACATTGTTCAAACTTAAATCATCTTGACTAAAAAACAATAGCGTTGGCATTTCCTTATGGAAATGCCAACAAACCCTAGAGTCTGACGATTTTTTTAGCTATGATCTAGACCTATTGAATTTTTATGCATGTATGGAGTGTGACGTGAAACCAGTTCGTCTGGCAATACTCGGTCTCGGAACCGTTGGTGGTGGTGCCCTTAAACTATTACAAGAAAACGCTGCTGAAATTAAACGTCGCACCGGTCGTGAAATTCAAATTACCTACGTTGGCACTCGCCGTCCTCGCCCAGATCTTGACCTTAACGGCATTCAGCAAAGTGACGATTTAATGCACATTGTGCGCCAGCCCGATGTAGACGTCGTGGTTGAGGTAATGGGCGGTATCCATCCTGCTTACGAACTTATCATGGAAGCCATCAAGCATGGCAAACAAGTGGTCACAGCCAACAAAGCGCTTCTGGCCGAGCATGGTAACGAACTGTTTAAAGCTGCCGAAGACAATGCTGTTCAGATTGCATATGAAGCGGCAGTGGCTGGCGGCATTCCAATTATTAAAGTGATTCGTGAAGGTTTGGCCGCAAACCGTATTGACTGGTTGGCTGGAATCATTAATGGAACAGGCAACTTTATTTTGACTGAAATGCGCGACAAAGGTCGTGCTTTTGCAGATGTCTTAAAAGAAGCACAAGAACTCGGCTATGCCGAAGCTGATCCAACCTTTGATGTTGAAGGCATCGATGCGGCGCACAAACTGACCATTTTGGCCTCATGTGCTTTTGGTATTCCGCTTCAATTTGACAAAGTGTACACCGAAGGGATCAGCAAGATTACCGCACAAGATGTCAAATATGCAGAAGAACTAGGTTTTAGAATTAAGCACTTGGGTATTGCCCGTCGTGCAGAGCACGGTATTGAACTTCGCGTACACCCGACCCTAATTCCAGAAGAAGAACTGATTGCCAACGTCAATGGCGTTAAAAATGCTGTACTGGTACAGGCGCATGCGGTTGGCCCAACGTTGTACTACGGCGCAGGTGCAGGTGCAGGCCCTACAGCATCTGCTGTGGTTGCCGATATCGTCGATATTGTACGTGATATTTCTTATACTGAAGATGGTGCAGGCACCATCCCACAACTTGCTTTTGAAGCCTTGACCGACCTTCCAATTTTAAAGCGCGAAGAAATGACCACAGGTTATTACTTACGTGTCGATGCTGAAGACCAAACCGGCGTACTGGCAGATATCACCACGATTCTGAGCCGTGCAGGCATCAGTATCGATGCGATTATGCAGCAGTCGCGTTTAAAAGATCTTATCCCGATTGTGATTTTGACTGATCCAGTGGTCGAATCCAAAATGGATGACGCCATTGCAAAAATTCAGGCTTTACCTGCAATTCATGGCGAAATTGTGCGAATTCGTTTAGAATCGCTCGATAGTTAATCAGGTGGAGAGGGTTAACCCTCTCGCCAGCTCTACCTTACTCTTGGAACATAAATCATCATGTCTAATGCCAATCGTTATACCGGTCTCGTGGATCGTTATCGTGACCGTTTGCCAGTTTCTGCAACGACGCGTGCCATTTCTTTAGGTGAAGGAAATACTCCGCTGATTAAACTAGAGAATATTCCACGCATTATTGGCAAAGATGTCGAAATTTATGTGAAATATGAAGGACTGAACCCAACTGGTTCATTTAAAGACCGCGGTATGACCATGGCAGTGACCAAAGCTGCTGAAGAAGGTTCAAAAGCCATTATCTGTGCATCAACAGGTAATACTTCGGCTGCAGCGGCGGCATATGCTGCACGTGCAGGCATGAAAGCATTTGTCTTGATTCCAGAAGGCAAAATTGCAATGGGCAAATTGGCTCAGGCCATGATGTACGGCGCAATCACCATGCAAATTCGTGGTAACTTTGACGACGGTATGCGTTTAGTGAAAGAAGTGGCCGACCAAGCACCGGTCACGATTGTAAACTCAATTAACCCGTACCGTTTACAAGGTCAAAAAACCATTGCCTATGAAATTGTTGAATCATTAGGTCGTGCGCCAGACTACCACTGCTTACCTGTTGGAAATGCAGGAAACATCACCGCACACTGGATGGGTTATACCGAAGCGGTTGCCAACCAGCCAGCTGAGCAGTTCGAGCAAGTGATTTACGATGCTGCAACCGATCAGTTTACGGGCCCTAAACCAGACGGTCTGCCAACGATGGTGGGTTATCAGGCAGCAGGTGCAGCACCATTTATGCGTGGCGCACCGATTGAGCAACCTGAAACGATTGCAACGGCTATTCGTATTGGTAATCCACAAAGCTGGAACCATGCCAAAGCAGCTGTTCGTGATTCAGAAGGTTGGTTCGATGAATTAACAGATGCTGAAATTCTAGAAGCGCAGCGTTTATTGTCGATGTACGAAGGCGTATTTGTTGAGCCTGCATCTGCTGCCTCAATTGGCGGTGCAATGCGCGACATCAAAGCGGGTAAAATTCCTGAAGGTTCTGTGATTGTCTGTACCGTTACAGGCAATGGCTTAAAAGATCCGGATACTGCAATCAAGCAATGTGCAGATGCCGTGATGCTGTCTATCGATGCCACCATGACACAAGTGAAAGACTCTATCTTGTCGAACATGTAAGTTATCAGGCAATAAAAAACCCGTTCTCTGAAACGGGTTTTTTATTGCACTTGTTTGTATATCGTTTTAAATGCGCTTTGGTTGTTGTGCCAGCCAGTTTAAGAGGTTGGTTGCATCGTTGTTACGCGATTGCGTTGAACCTGCACCGAGCAATACCACCACCGCAGGACGCGAGTTAACGGTTGCATGCATTACCACACAACGGCCCGCTTCATTGATATAGCCAGTCTTCGATAAATTAATATTCCAGCCACCATTTCGTACCAACGCGTTGGTATTGTTTGATTTCAATACGCGATAACCCAGATTGAAGTCATAGCTAGGTGTGGTCGAAAACTGACGGATCAAACCATATTGCGAAGCAGCACTGACTAAAATCCCCAAATCACGTGCTGACGAGATATTGTGCGGATCGAGTCCTGAAGATTCAACATAGTGTGTTGAGCTCATGCCCAATTGACGTGCCTTGGCATTCATGGCCGCCACAAATGCTGGACGTCCGCCCGGATAAGTACGTGCCAGTGCAGCAGCAGCAGGGTTTTCAGATTTCATTAAAGCAAACAGTAATACTTCGGCACGGTTCATCTTGTCGCCTACGCGCAAGGTTGAACTCGAATTTTTCCCACCTGCCCCGGCAAAATCAATCGATTCCAAGGTGATTTCTTGGGACATATCCAAGCGCGCATCTGCGGTTACCACAGCGGTCATCAGCTTGGTAATTGATGCAATCGGCATCGATGCATTGGTATTTTTACTAAACAAGACTTCGCCTGTTTGTGCATCCATCACCAAAGCCGCACGAGCGCTGACAGCAGGTTGCGCGCCATAACCACCAGTATCACGAATTGCCGATGGCGCAGCAGGTGCAGGCGTAAGCGTGGTGGTCGTGGTACTGCGTAATGTGGTTGTGACAGACGTCGACCCCTGAGGACTGGCAGCAGCCTCAAGCGAACGGTCTGAATTTAATAATTGATTTGCGTCATCCGATGACCAGCTTAAAGATGCAGCACCAGCAGCATTCCCCGGAGATGGATTCACAATGAGTTCTGCAAAGCTTGTTGAACTCAAAGCTAGCAAAATCGACATGCCCAAAGCATGTTTCAGAGTTTTTTTGGCATATTTCACGGTAAATTACTCAACTCAGGGTGAACACAAATTTGCTTATTACCTGCATTATGCCTTACATTTGGACATACAGCATGACGGTAATGTCAGACATGTTTGCGTACAACTATTCTCTCAACTTATGTGAATAGAATTGCTAATTTTGTCATTACAATGCAAGTGAATTTTGCTTTATGTAACAAAAAACCATCTTTGTAATTTCAGGAGGCCTGTGTGATCACTGTTTTAGTCGTTGATGACCATGAATTGGTACGTACGGGCATTTGTCGTATGCTTGAGGATCAAGCCGATGTCGATGTGATTGGACAAGCAGAATCAGGTGAAGACGCAATCAATATCGTGCGTCAGAAGCATCCTCAGGTGGTCTTGCTGGATGTGAATATGCCTGGAATTGGGGGCGTCGAAACCACACGTCGTCTGTTGCAATCTGCACCTGAGACCAAAGTGATAGCGGTCAGCGGTTTGGCGGAAGAGCCTTATCCATCTTTATTGCTCAAAGCTGGGGCAAAAGGCTATATCACCAAAGGTGCCCCAATTGCCGAAATGGTGCGTGCCATCAATAAAGTCATGCAAGGCGGTAAATATTTTAGTGCCGACATTGCAGAGCAACTGGCCAGCTCTTATCTGTCTGATACCCAGCAATCGCCATTTGATGTTTTATCTGAACGTGAAATGCAAGTCGCCATGATGGTCGTGAACTGTATCAGTGCGCAGGAAATCGCGGATAAACTGTTTGTTAGTGTCAAAACCGTCAACACCTATCGTTATCGCATCTTTGAAAAGCTCGCCATCGACAGTGATGTCAAACTTACCCATCTGGCCATTCGTTATGGGCTGATAAAACCTTAGTCTTCTATTTCCTGATTGTTCTATGCCGGCGCCTGCTCTGTCTACCCAGCTGTCGTATACGATTTATCGTTTAGGCGCTTGGTATGGTGCCTATCGTGTCATTATTGGCTTAAGCCTGATTCTGATCTTTTACACCACAGGTCAGGGTCACAGCTCAGACTATTTACATCCCGAACTTTACGTTTTTACACTGGTGATTTACACCTTGCTCAGCTTTATGCAAGGTGGCGTATTTAAATTCTCTACACGATGGATTGCCTCACAGCTCACCTTGCTGTTTATTGTCGACATTGTGGTACTGAGTTTACTCACCTACGCCGTGGGGAGCCCAAGTCTGCACTTGAGCATGCTGTACGTGGTGACGGTCTTTTCGGCGGCGATTTTGCTGCAAGCACGAATGTCACTGACCGTTACACTTCTCGCGGTCATTGTGGTGATCTATCAGCAAGTGGTGTTGGTCCTGTTTGACAAAGACCATCTCAGCTCGATCAGCAACAGTATTTTGCTGGCTTTTTTATTTTTTGTGGTTTACGGAATTGGGCAAATCGCGGTGCGACGTTTTCAGTTACTTGAGAACATTGCCAATCATCAATCTGACGTACTCAATCAACTCCAAAATATCAATCGTTATATTCTAGATCAGGCCAAAGAGGGTTATCTGGTACTCGACGAAAGTTATCATGTTGTGGTGTGTAATCCCGCAGCGTCGAGTTTTTTAGGCATACAGCCGCTTTTTGCGCATGAACAATTGCCATTGGTGAATCTTCAGCCAGACTTAGTTGAAGTGCTCAGATCGACCTCGCTGCAAGATGGTGAAACATTCAATTTTGAATCACAGTTTTCGACTTATCGTCTTCATGTGCGTATTCAGCGTTTACGGGTTCCGCAACAATCCTTAATCTTGTTGATCTTGCAAGACGCTCAAAGAATGAATCAACGTGTTCAGCAGTTAAAACTTGCCGCATTGGGGCAACTCTCGGCCAGTATTGCCCACGAAATTCGCAATCCTTTGGCTGCAATTGTCCAAGCCAATGAATTACTGTCCGATAGTGAACTGCATCAGCAGCAGCAATTGCAGAACATGATCAGAAAACAAACCAAACGGATCAATGGCATTATTGAAGATACGCTCGGGATGGCGCGTAATCAGACCACCACCCCAATCACCATCCAGCTCAATCCGTTTTTAAAGAGTTTACTGCACGAAGACTTAAATGATGTACAGCAGAAATTAGAACTTCAGCTCCCAGCACACGATGTATCGATTGTGTTTGATCCATCTCAACTCCGGCAAGTGCTGGTCAATCTGATTCGAAATGCACTTCGTCACAATGCACCAGAAGCACCCGCAGTACAGATTGTGGTGCAGTTGGCATCGACTTCGATCTGGATTGATATTGTCGATTTTGGTGAGGGCGTAACAAAACGTAATCTTTCGCAACTGTTTAAACCGTTTTTTAGTACCGAAATTCAGGGAACTGGTTTAGGATTGTATTTATCACAGAGTCTTTGCGAGGCCAATCATGCCAAGCTGACCTATGTTGAACAAGATAAAGGGGCATGCTTTAGAATCCACTGCCCAATAAATTAAAATATATAAATTAGGTTTTGTGGGGTTATGACCATTCTTCAACCACGTGTATTACTGATCGATGACGAAGAAGATCTTTGCTCATTGATGCAAATTAGCCTGTCGCGCATGGGCATCCATACAGATTGTGCCTACAATGTAGAGCAGGCCAAACAATTGCTTGCGACACACGAATACAACGCCTGTCTGACCGACCTCAATCTACCCGATGGTCATGGACTAGATTTGATTGATCATGTGAATGAACATTTTCCGTATATTCCGATTGCTGTGATCACAGCCTATGGCAACATGGAAATTGCCATTTCAGCGCTCAAAGCGGGTGCGTTTGATTTTGTCAGTAAACCGATCAATCCGCAGCATCTGAAACAACTGATACAGACCGCACTTAACGGCAGCCAGATGCATCCCGACAATGATAGGGAAACTCTTGAACACCAGCTCTTGATTGGGCAATCTGAACCCATTGAAGCACTTCGGATTGCGCTACGAAAAATCTCGCGCTCACAGGCGCCGGTCTTTATTACCGGTGAATCCGGAACAGGTAAAGAAGTGGTGGCCAATCTGGTTCATCGCTTAAGTAATCGTAATGAAGGCCCTTTTATTGCGATTAACTGTGGTGCAATTCCAGCTGAACTGATGGAAAGTGAATTATTTGGGCATAAAAAAGGCAGTTTTACCGGTGCCACACAAGACAAGCAAGGGTTGATACAAGCGGCTCAAGGCGGCAGTCTGTTTCTCGATGAAGTGGCAGAATTACCGCTGAGCATGCAGGTCAAATTCTTACGCGCTATTCAGGAAAAGAAAATTCGCCCCCTCGGATCTGAGCACGAAATCGATGTGGATTTTCGTGTGATCAGTGCCAGTCATCAACAGCTTGAACAACTGGTTCAACAGGGCAAATTTCGCCAAGATTTGTTTTTTCGTATTCATGTCATGGACATTACCCTGCCACCGCTGCGAGAGCGTGGAGACGATATTTTGATTTTAGCACGACATTTTATTGGGCATGTCTGTCGTGACTGGATCATCCCGATCAAACAACTGACCGCAGCAGCTGAAGAATTTTTACTGCATTATCCGTTTCCGGGGAATGTACGTGAATTACGTAACATGATCGAACGTGCCATAACTTTAAGTGAAACTGCATTTATCGACGTGCAACACTTAAATGGCTCCTCCCTACGCGACTATACTTCCGCAGTAACTGAAGCAACCGATTATCTTAAAATTCCACGTGTGATCGCACAGCAGCCTGAAAGTAAAACCAAGCTTCCTCACGAAGGGCTCGAGCAATATCTTGAAAAAATTGAAAAAGAGATATTATTAAATGCTTTGAATTGTAGTCACTGGAATCGAACCTTGGCCGCAAAAAAACTCGGCATGAGCTTTCGCTCACTTCGCTATCGCTTGAAGAAATTTGGTCTTGATACTGAAGAAAGTTAGTTTAAAGCTTCGCCTGCTTCAGCAGCATTTCGGAGACATTCTCTAGATAGATCTCATCTTTCATATCTGCCGGTAAGGGATAGACCTGATTGGGCTGAATGCCCTTACCTTCAATCATATTGTCTTTGGGTGTGTAGTAGTGAGACACTGTCATTTGCAGCGCCGCTCCATCTGGCAATGGAAAGAGTTTCTGTACGACGCCTTTACCATAGCTTTTTTCTCCAATCACCCATGCACGCTGGTGCTCTTTCATGGCTGCCGTAAAGACTTCAGCCGCCGAAGCAGAACGATGATTGATTAAGATGCCCAGTTTCAATCGCTGAAATTCATTACTTGGCAAAGCCTGAAATTGCTGATTACCTTCAGAACGGCTCTTCGTCGAGACAATCACGCCCTGATTTAAAAATAAATCAGCCGATTCAACCGCCGCAGACAATAAACCGCCAGGGTTGTTACGCAGGTCGATCAGTACGGCTTTCAAACGCGGTGAACCATATTCTTCAATTAAGCGTTTAATTTCGTTGGCTGTATCTTGCTGAAATACCCGAACTTTAAGCACCAAAACCTGATTATGTAGCAATACGGGCTGTACATCGGCTTCGATTTTTTTATTACGAATCAGGGTCTGGGCCACGGCCATCGTGCTGGTTTGCATTTGCAGCGGCGTTCCAATCGAACCGTAAAGCAGGCCATGAACCTGTTCATGATTGAGGCCTTGCAAATCTTGTCCATCAATTTTTGTTACGATTTGGTCATTTCGAAGACCAAGTTTATAAGAGTCTGCGCCCTCTTTCAGATCACGGATCACCCATTGGTGGGCACGTGGTTCATACACCAAGGCAAAATCTACCGAGGCCAAATCACCTTCGGTATATTGAACCAATTGTTTGTATTCTTCAGGCGAGAGATAACGTGAATATCGGTCTAAACCGCCCACCAAACCTTTGATGGCCTGCTGAAACAGCACTTCATCTGGCTTGGATTCGACATAGTTGTCTTTGACCAAATTATAAATTTGTACAAATTGCTGTATCGATTCGACCGGCACTTCGACTGATCGAATCGCTTGACCATCTTCACCCACCTGCGCTGTGGCAGGTGCGGCACTCAACACCAAGGGACTGCAACACATCAACCAACCTGTCAGTAAAACACGAAAATTGAAGCGCTGAGTCATACAGAGTGTCCTTTATGAGTGAATCTGAATAAGATTACGGCCTTGCATTTCTGCTGGAACAGGAAGCTGCATCAAGTGCAGTAATGTTGGCGCCACATCTGCAAGTACACCGCCATTGGCAATCTCCGCAGACTGAGGCCCCACATAAATAAATGGCACCAATTCAGTGGTGTGCTGGGTATGTACCTGACCACTTTCGTAATCCTGCATTTGCTCTACATTACCATGGTCAGCGGTAATAATCATGTGCCCATGTTTGGCCATAACAGCAGCATAGACTTTGCCCAAGCAGGTATCCACCGCTTCTACGGCTTTTACTGCGGCATCAAAGACACCGGTATGCCCGACCATATCACCATTGGCATAGTTCACCACCAACAGGTCGAACTCTCCAGACTCAATAGCCGCAACCAATTGCTCGGTTACTTCATAGGCACTCATTTCAGGCTTGAGGTCATAGGTCGCCACATTCGGTGATGGAATCAAGATCCGTTTTTCACCTGCATATTCGTCTTCACGACCACCACTAAAGAAAAAGGTGACATGGGCATATTTTTCGGTTTCAGCAATGCGCAGCTGGGTTTTGCCGAGATTGGACAAGTATTCGCCCAGTGAATTGTGCAAAGCCTCAGGCATATATGCCACAGGCGCATCAATTGTTGCTTGATAACGAGTCAACATGACAAATTTTGCCAGTTGCGGCACCACCTGACGCTCAAAGCCAGTAAATTCTTTTTCAACAAATGCACGGGTCAGCTCACGCGCACGATCGGCACGAAAGTTCATAAACACAACGCTGTCGCCATCTTGAATCGGCGCAGCGGCACCAACACGCGTGGCTTTTACGAATTCATCACTTTCATCGGCGGCATAGGCTTGTGCCAAACCCTCGACTGCTGTATCGACGACACGCACCGCTTCGCCTTCAGTCAATAACCGATACGCTTGTTCTACGCGGTCCCAACGGTTATCACGGTCCATGGCAAAATAACGACCAATCAGCGTCGCAATTCGGCCCTGACCAGCATATTGTTCAAAGAGTGCATCGAGTTTTTCTAACGATGGCTGGGCACTTTTTGGCGGTGTGTCACGACCATCTAAAAAGGCATGTAAATACACCTTCGCGCCGCGCTTGAGTGCAAGCTCACACATCGCCACAATGTGGTCTTCATGTGAGTGAACCCCTCCTTCGGAGAGCAGGCCCATGATGTGCACAGCTCCCTGCGCTGCTTTGGCTTTTTCAACCGCATCGATAAGTACGTCATGCTCGAAAAAGCCACCGTCACGGATGTCTTTGGTAATGCGGGTAAAATCTTGATACAACACGCGACCTGCACCTAGGTTCATGTGTCCTACTTCCGAATTGCCCATCTGACCGTCTGGTAAGCCTACATCTTCACCGGAGCCGGAAATCAGACTATGCGGATGCTGCTGTTTCATCATACTCAGATTCGGTGTTTTCGCTGCTAAAAAAGCATTGTCTTTCACCGCTTCACGATGCCCAATCCCATCCATAATCACTAACACGTGAGGGATTTTTCCAACAGTTACATCCGTCATAATTTACACTCGTTATGTCTATAATTTTGTCGCAATATTTTAGCGAATTTTTAAGCCAGACTCTATGCCTGAGTCAGGGCTTTATATCCTGTCGATCATACACTCAATTGATGTAGCCGATCCTACTTCACCCGATAGAGTAAATAGCTGCCCGCGGCACATAGCAATACAATCGGGCCAAGTACAAACCACGCCGGTGATGGCGTATAGACCAGACTGGCATAACCTAAAAAGTCTTGCAAATAGTAAAAACCAAGACCAATAAATAAGGCGATAACCAGACGAAAGCCCATCGATTGCTGGCGCAGTGGTCCAAAAATAAATGAACACGCAATCAATACCAATGTAATCAGCGAAAATGGCGATGCGACTTTTTTCCAAAATGCCAACTGATAGGTTTTTGGTACTTGGCTGTATTCACGCATATAGCTCATGAAGCTCACCAACTGGCTAAATGACAAATCTTCAGGGTCAATGGTGACCATGTGTACATATTTAGGTTGTAGCGCTAAAGAGAATGGCTGATGTGCCGCGACTGTTTTGACCGCATCCCCTTCCGGTTGCAACTGGATCTGCTGTGTACCGCCAAGCGTCCATTGCCCATCTTTGACAAACTGTCCTTGATCGGCATTGGTGATAGATTTCAAACGGTAATCCTGATCAAAATCGACCACCTGAATGCGCTTAAGCTGACCTTGTGAATTGGCATAGTCGACATAAATAAAGCGCTGACCTTCTCTAGACCAGTAACCGCGTACCTCGCCAAGTGCCGCGACCGACTGATGGCTCTTAATGCTGTTGGCACGTTCGTTGGTATAAGGAACAACCCACTCACTTAAAACAAATGACAACACCACCAATAGCAAGGCGGAACGTATCACCCAGCCCACAATGCGCCATAAGCTAATACCGACCGAACGCATGACAATCAGCTCACTGTTGGATGCCAGTGTACCGAGACCCAGTACCGAACCAATCAGCGCGGAAACTGGTAAAATTTGATACAGATAACGCGGTGCGCCCCACAACACGTACAAAAATGCCTGCCACGCGTTGTAACCTTCTTTTAAATTGGACAATTCACCTAAATAAGTAAACAGCACCTGCAAAATCACCAAAACAATCGTGGTACCCAGCATTGCCAGCGCCGTGGTTTTGGTCACATGCTGTGCAACTATTCGACGTGCTAACATTATGCCCTCACTCGCTTGATCTGTTTCTTAATTTTTGGTGCCAGTTTTTGTTTGCGTGCAAATAGTGCTGCCGCAGCGCCATAAATCACCAGTGCGGCCGGGTAAGCCCAGACACCCAATTCATCTTTGCTGATTCGAGTACGAATCGCGATCATTAAAACAATCAAACTCGCAAAAATAAAGATGGCAGGAATCAGACGGTAGTAGCGCCCTTGGCGTGGACTCACTTCACACAGCGCCACCGCCATCATTAGGGCAATCACGATGGTAAATGGTCCAAAGATTCGCCAGCCCATTTCACTGGCAATGACGGGATCATTCCACTTATTCCAGATTTTTGTGGTCGGCAGTGCTTCAACTTTATCGGTTTCAAAAGTCGCAGACTTGTCGTTTTCCAAGCGTAATCGGTAGCGTTGAAATTCGGCTTGTGAATATTTTGGCTGCCCTGCATGAATCTCGTATCGGCGACCTTGAATGAGGTCTACAACGTTTGCGGTATCATCGTCGAGCACCACACGCGTCGCTTCTTTGGCCAGAATCATGACATCTGGCTTACCTTCTTTTTGCGCACGCTGATAAAAGAAAATATCTTTCAGATTTTTACGATCTTCAGATAAATCGCCAGCGTAGATGGTATAGGGCCCAGATGAAATGAATTCTTTGGGTCGAACCAAATCAAATCCAGTACGTACCGCCTGACTGCTCGAGAGCTGATCAAACTGACGTAAGCCCCACGGCGTCATCCACAGCATCAAAATGCCCTGAAAAATTAAATAAACCAGCGCAAGCGGCACCAAGAGATGTCCTAGGTGAATCCGGCTGATGCCACTACTGTTGAGTACGGCCATTTCATGATCGACGTATAAACGGCCAAACACCAGCATCAAGCCGATAAAAAAGCCTAAAGGCAAGATCAAGGTCAAAAATTCAGGCATACGGTAGCCAATAATGCTAAACAGTACCCCTACATCCAAACGACCCTGAGCAGCAACACCAAAGTACTTGATTAATCGACCGCCCATCATGATCAAGGTCAATAAGGCAATCACCACCAAGGACGTCGATACCACTTGTTTGACGAGATAACGCCGAATAATCAAATTAGTGCTTCCAAAAAGGCAATTCAAACTTCTGCTAGTTTACCCGAATGATAAAAATATAAAACCTATCCGTGTGTTGCACATTGAAACTGGCTTAAAGAAAATGTTTCAATGTCAGAAGTTAATCAATGGCGAACAGGTATTAAAAGCCCCATGAAATTTACCCTTCAATCGACTGCACCTGAAACACAAACGCGTGGATTTTTTGTCGCACTCACCCATGAAGAGGCACTAAAATCATTACAAAATACATATAAAATTAATGGATTAGACGCGACTCTTGCCACAACACAGTTTAAGGCTGGTTTTAACGACACTCTCCCGCTGATTGAAAAAATCGCGGCCTATCCAAATGCGCTACTGATCGGTTTGGGTGATTTGGTAGAGCTTAAAGCGGCGAAACTGGCCAAGCTCGCTCAAAGCGTGATAAAAACAGCAAACACCAAATTCCAACACATCGTACTCGATATTTCGGCCTTACCTGTCGAATTACATTATCTTTTTGCCCTGAGTCTGACTCAAGCCAATTACAGTTTTAACGAATTCAAATCTAAAAAAACAGAAACTTTACTTGAACGTATCGATTTGATTGCGACCTCGACCACGCTTGATGCCGACCAACTCAGCCTGATCGAAGCATTGGCTTCAGGCCAAGGTTTGGCACGTGATTTAGGGAATCGCCCAGGAAATATCTGCTTTCCAGAATATCTGGCCGAACAAGCCAAAGCCTTGGCTGCCGAATTTCCAGATCTGCTGAAGGTGAGTGTGCTAGACGAACAGCAAATGGCTGATTTGGGCATGAATGCCTTTTTGGCTGTCAGCAAAGGCTCTGCTCGTCCTGGACGCCTCATTACACTTGAATATAATGCGCAGCTTGAACAGGCGCCTGTGGTGCTAGTCGGTAAAGGCGTCACTTTTGATACTGGGGGGATTTCACTCAAGCCCGCACAAGGCATGGATGAAATGAAATTTGATATGTGCGGTGCTGCATCTGTGCTTGGCACGATGCGCACTTTATGTGAGGCGCGCTTACCTATTCATGTGGTGGGTGCAGTCGCTGCTGCCGAGAACATGCCGTCAGATAAAGCCACTCGACCAGGTGATATCGTCACCACCATGAGCGGTCAAACGGTGGAAATCTTAAATACCGATGCCGAAGGCCGCTTGGTGCTGTGCGATACCCTTACCTACATCAAACGCTTTAATCCAAGCGTGGTGATTGATATTGCGACACTGACTGGCGCCTGTGTGGTGGCTCTGGGCAAGGTGGTGAGTGGCTTATTTTCACCAGACGATGAGTTAGCACTTGAATTACAGCATGCAGGTGAAGATGCATTTGACCGTGTATGGCGCCTTCCTGTGATGGATGAGTATCAAGAATTACTCGATTCACCATTTGCCGACATGGCCAATATTGGTGGGCCACACGGTGGTGCAATTACCGCAGCCTGCTTCTTGCAACGCTTTACTCAAGAATATCGCTGGGCACATCTTGATGTTGCCGGTACTGCATGGTTATCTGGAACAGCCAAAGGCGCAACCGGCCGTCCAGTACCGCTTTTGGTTCAATTCTTGGCCAATCGTGTAAAAGCGAATGCCTAAAGTTAGTTTTTATCTGTTTGAAACCAGTCAGGAACGGCAAGTCGATAGTGCTTGCCGTTTGGTCCGCAAGCTCATCAAACAGCAACAAAAGTTATGGTGGTATTGTCCAGTACTGGAGCTGCAAAAAGAACTGGATGAAAAACTCTGGACCTTTGATGCTGAAAGCTTTATCGGGCATGGAATTAACCAGCCCGATGCAGCGGTATGTATTTCAGAGCAATTGCCTGATAGCGCAGAGTGGATTATTTTTAATTTTAACAATCATGCTCTTGAACATGGCATGCAGTTTAGTCACATTATTGAAATTATTGAAAATACCGAAGCGGCCAAACAGATTGGACGAGAAAAATTCAAATTTTATCGTCGTTTAGGGGTTGAACCGCGTACCTTTAAATTATAAGGACATCGCGTAGAGTTGTTGAAGGAGACTATTGTGGCATTAAATGTCGGGCATGATTTTAAAACGCGTTGGCTCAATGCACCGGAGGCGGTTCGCCAGACCTTCAAAGACGATCTTGACCGGATTTGCGATTTATTAGAGCCGAAAACTCCAATTCAATACTGGATTGAGCACGATCAAAAACAGCAACAGCTTGCACAGCAACAGATTGAAGAGGCTTATGCTGCCCTTAAAGCAGAACTGATCGAGCAAGCGCGCATTCGCAAGCAACAAGCACTAGAGAAATCACTGGCAGAAAAACGTGCCGAGCAAGCCCGTTATCACGCCGCGCTTTATGCCGATGAAGTTCAGCAGTTCAAGCAACAAAGCGTGGTTTTGGCTGAGCTACAAGCTCAGATTGAATCTGAGGTTGAGCAACTCGCTGCACGCTATCATAAAAATCCAGATGTCAGTATGGATTACTCACGTGCTAGCCGTATTTCCGACAGTCAAATCATCTCGGAGCTTGAAAGCGTACGTTTGCGCCTCGAACTTGAGGCAGATACGCGCATTGAAGAAGCCGTTGCTCAGTTTCGCAGCCAGCTAAAGCAGTCGGCACAAGAAGAAATTGACTATATTTTAAGTCGTTCAAATTTTTCAAATCACACCCGACACCAGAAATAAAAAAGCAGGCTGATCCGCCTGCTTTTTTTGCTTATTTCATAAAGCCGTGCTCGGCCAGAAATGCCATACTGATATTCGATTGATGGGTGTGTTCAGCGGCTTTGTCACCCAGCAAAAGTCGCTCGATGTAACGCGCCAATACGTCGACTTCCAAATTGACCTTGCTGCCAGTTTTCCAGGTGCCAATATTGGTACGCTCAGCCGTGTGAGGAATCAGATTCAAGCTCAGAATATTGCCGCGCAAATGATTGATGGTCAGGCTAATACCGTCTACGGTGACAGAACCTTTTTCGGCAAGGTATTTGGCAATTTCTACAGGTGCTGTGATTTCATAATAAATCGAACGCGCATCTTCACGCACCACGGTAATTTCGCCCACTGCATCCACATGCCCACTCACAATATGTCCACCAAAGCGCGTGGTCGGCAACATGGCTTTTTCCACATTGACCGGCTGGCCCACTTTCCACTGACCGAGTGTGGTTCGGTTTAAACTTTCGCGGGAAACATCCGCCGCGTACCAGTTATCTCCCCACTCAATTACGGTCAGACAAATACCGTTGGTGGCAATCGAATCACCTAAATGGACATCCGACATATCTAAATCGGTTTGAATACGCAGCCGTACATCACCACCGACATTCTGAACGCTCTCGACCTTGCCAAGACTCTCGATAATGCCTGTAAACATGGTACTTTCTCCAATGTGTAGAAGATTAATTCAGCCATAATTACCACAAGGCCAGTTGGGTGCTGTTCCCCGACGTATCAACCCCACCCAATTCGGCAAAATGATACAGTTGTCCGAGTAACTGCCGTAGTGGTGGGCCAGATTTTGCGTGCGTGTCTGTGATCACAATAAACTCAAGTACACGTGCCCGCTCCGACTGGCGCTGCTTGCTCACCCGATAGCGCGGTACATCCTGCGTCAGCAAGGTCACTTTGCCACGCTTCAGATTGGCTGTGAGCAAATCTTTTGGCTCAATGTTGCCATCGGTCGAATAGCTGGTCAGGATATAACGCGCATTGATGGTTTCGAGCAGTTTCTCATATGCATCTTTGGCATATTTTGAAGAATTATAGGGGCTTGGACGCTCTTTACGCCATGCACGATCAATCCCGCTCTTATAACCTTTGGTATCTGGCGGTGGTAAGTCGGCTTGATCCCAAAGCGTAAGTGCATTTAATACATGATAATTACTGCTGTAGGCATGCTGATTATAAGGAGGATCCAGATAAGCAACATCGACCTCAAAACTACTCATTTGTGAGGCCAGATGCTGTGCATCGACACACCACATTTCAGCAGCTGGTCGTTTCGGATCGCCAATCTCACAAAAACGGCTTGGCGTCAGCCATAATAACGACTCAATTCGCTCTAATGCAGTCTGTGTACGTCCGCCCCAGCCTTGATGAAAGCTCTTAAAGACACCGCTGGTATTACTCACAAAACTGGCCGAATACAACAAGGGCGCAAGCAAGGCACTCATTTCGACATCGTTAATCGCACCTTGTGCCTGCCATGTAGCAATCTGCTGACGAATGGCATCAATTCGCATCCCGTTACGGCGTTTAAAAAACAAGCGATCTCGACTTGGATCATAAACATCGTCATTGCGTGGACACAGATTATGCGTCACCCAGCCTTTTACTTCAGGTAACCGATTTAGGATATCAATGGCTTTTTGATAACCGCCCAATTCCTTAAAAGCAGGCGCATCGGTACAGGCCAATATCGCGTGATTCAGTGCATGACTATATGGTTCCCAGTCATTTGCAATCACACGATAGCCATTTTGTCTGGCCAGACGTGAGACCACGCCACTGCCTGCAAAGAAATCGGCAAAAATAGGAGGATTTTTTTTCTTGCTATTGAGTGTTCCAGTAATTTCTAGTGCTTCTAGAATGAGGTGTAGCAAACGACGTTTGTTCCCCAGATATGGAACCAACTGATGAAATAAATACTCATCTGTCGTTCGCGCCGCATGGCGGCGTTTATGGTAAACCGAAGCCTCTGAATTCATACTGTCTCTTGAATCGGAACTAACCTTAAGCGGATATCTTGACCGAGCTGAGCCAGATCAATCAACTGAAAACGTCGCTGCTCAGCCATGCTTTCAAATTCTGCATGAAACATGGTGCGCGCGGTTCGCCCCAGCAATGTCGGTGCTATATAGCTGATCAATTCATCGACCAAACCTTGTTGCAAGAATGCGGTCGATAAAGTGGCACCGGCTTCAACCATCACATCATAAAGATGATAGGTGTGCGCCATCGTCTTTAATAACGTATCTAAGGGTTGAATAGCCAATTGTACCACACCTAAGTCTGCAAGTTCCTGACGAAATGGCCCCATGACCATCAGCATCTCTGGCTGCTGTAAGATTTTTGCAGTTAAGGGCAAACGACCTTGTCGATCCAGCACGACACGTTTGGGCTGTACAATTTCCTGAATATCGTCAACCGCTGGTAACGAGCGAACATTGAGCTGGCAATCGTCGGCCAATACTGTCTCTATTCCAGTCACAATCGCAGCCGATCGAGCACGCCAGTAATGCACATCGAGTCGTGCATCGGCGCCGGTAATCCATTTGGATTCTCCCGATGCCATGGCCGTGCGTCCATCTAAACTGGCTGCAATTTTAAGGCGTACATAAGGTAAGCCTCCCGCCATGACCTTTAAAAACCCCCGATTCAGTTCTTGTGCCTGCTCTTCTAGCACGCCCACTTGTGTGATAATGCCTGCCTGATTCAACATGGTCTGACCTTTGCCAGCCACCAGTGGATTCGGATCAAGTGTTGCAATCACCACACGCGACAATCCCGCATGAATCAGCGCTTCGGCGCATGGTGGAGTGCGGCCATAATGCGCACATGGCTCTAACGTCACATAAGCTGTCGCGCCGCGTGCCTTTTCACCTGCTTCATGTAATGCAAAAACTTCGGCATGTGGTCCACCCACCTGTGCAGTTGCACCGCGCCCAATAATCTGCTCATCTTTGACAATCACACAACCAACGGCAGGATTAGGACGGGTACGAAACTGTGCCGATTTGGCTTGTAGTAATGCTTGAGACATCCAGTGGTGATCACGATCAACTTCAGCCATCATCTTTTAATACTCTTGTTCACGTTGTTGCATTTGTTCAATCTGACGACGAAAAGCCTCGACATCCTGAAAGTCTTGATAAACCGAGGCAAAGCGAACATAAGCCACATGATCAAGCGCAAACAACGCCTGCATGACAATTTCACCAATCACGCGGGACTTCACATCACGCTCGCCCAAACGGCGGATCTTTAACTGGATATCACTTAAAACGGCTTCGATCTGGTCTTGAGTCACGGGACGTTTTTGCAAGGCATGCATCAGGGAACGACGAAGTTTTGCCTCATCGAAAGGTTCATTTTTACCATTCGATTTAATCACACGTGGCATGACAACTTCATAACTTTCAAAAGTGGTAAAACGCTCGCCGCAACTGATACATTCGCGTCGACGACGAATCTGACATCCCTCAGCCGCCAGACGTGAATCAATCACTTTGCTGTCTGCGGCGTTGCAAAATGGACAATGCATGGCAGCTCAAATGAATTCATTTCTTTGAGCTAATGTAGCAAAAAATTAGACGCTTGAAAAATCGCACCAACACAACGACATAAAAAAACAGCCTGAGCGGCTGTTTTTTTATAAAAGAGCAAATTATTCGATGCGTTCGCCGTGCTGGCTCAAGTCCAAGCCCATACGCTCGTCGTCAGATGTCACGCGGATACCAATGATCACATCTATCACTTTGAGGATAATAAAGGTCAGTACTGCGCTGTACGCGATAGTCGCAAGTACGCCTTCAATTTGAATCCAAAGCTGATGTACAACGCTTGCAGGTGCTTTGTCGCCCATGATGAACGGACTTGCAAAAACAGCTGTTAAAATCGCGCCGGCAATACCACCTACGGCATGTAAACCAAATGCATCTAGAGAATCGTCTGCTTTGAGCATACGCTTCAAACCTGAAATTCCCCAGAAGCATACTGCACCGCCAATTAAGCCCATAATTAATGCGCCGCTGACGGTGACAAAACCTGCTGCCGGCGTAATCACGACCAAACCTGCGACCGCACCAGAAAGTAAGCCAAGTAATGAGGTTTTGCCACGTACCACTTTTTCAACCAGACCCCAAGAAAGCGCGGCAGCAGCGGCAGCCACTTGCGTAGTGACCAATGCGTATCCTGCTGCACCATTGGCTGCAAGTGCAGAACCACCGTTAAATCCAAACCAACCCACCCAAAGCAAGCTTGCACCAATTACTGTAAGTGCAAGGTTATGTGGTGCCATGGATTCTTTACCCAACCCAATACGCTTACCTAACATATAAGCAGCAACCAAACCAGCGACACCGGAGTTGATATGAACAACGGTACCACCGGCAAAATCAAGTGCACCATCGCTACCTAACCAGCCACCGCCCCACACCCAATGGGTAATAGGTGCATAGACCACAATCACCCAAATGGTGATAAACGCCACAAACGCGCCAAATTTCATACGCTCTGCAACCGAACCACTAATAATGGCAACCGTAATGATTGCAAAGGTCATTTGGAAAATAACAAACAGAATTTCTGGAATAGTGCCACTGAGTGCTGTGGTGGTGATTCCTGAAAGCATGATTTTATCGAGGCCACCCACAAAGGCATTACCCGGACTAAAGGCCAAGGTATAACCAATAACAACCCAAACCAAACTCACAATTGCAGCCGCGACAAAGCTATGTGCCATAGTGCTTAAAACGTTTTTCTTACGCACCATGCCGCCGTAGAAAAGTGCCAAGCCCGGAATAGTCATCAAAAGAACCAAAGCTGTGGAGATCAGAATCCACGCGGTATCACCCGAATCCATTTTAGGTGTTGCTGCTGGTGCAGGCGCTGCCTCAGTCGATGCGGTGGACGGTGCTTCTACCGTACCAGTCACAGGTGCTGGTGTCGTTGTTGCAGCAACGGTTGTTGTTTCGGCTGTCGGCGCAGATGCAGCATTCTCTGCCCATGCCGCCGAACCACCTAAAAGCGCACCAGTTAGACTTAGCGCTAAAAGCATTTTTTTCATTCGTATCCCCCAACCTCAATTTTTATGAGTTATTTTGTACTCAGCAAACTTTATGCCAACACTTAAACGGCATCTGCTCCAGTTTCGCCTGTACGAATACGGATCACTTGTTCTAGGTTCGTTACAAAGATTTTTCCGTCACCAATTTTTCCTGTGCTTGCAACGCGAGTGATTGATTCAATCACGGCATCTACCATTTCATCGCTGATCGCAATTTCAATTTTTACTTTTGGAAGAAAATCAACGACATATTCAGCACCACGGTACAATTCAGTGTGGCCTTTTTGACGTCCAAATCCTTTCACTTCCGTGACAGTAATCCCTTGAACTCCGATTTCGGAAAGGGCCTCACGCACATCATCCAGCTTAAATGGTTTTACAATTGCAGTTACGAGCTTCATGTTTGTTTTCCTTCGGCTTCTTTCACCAGTAAGGTTTTATGTTCAATTTTCATGCCAATATGTCTAAGGTTGGGGGAAATAGAAATAAAAGCATGAGTTGTCTTTATAACCTATTTGCCCTTTCAGATGTAGCTTTGACCTTAAAAATTCGGCTTTTTTCTAAGAACGATTAATTTTTTGAATGAATTAAGATTGTTTTGATAATCTAGACTTTAGCCAAAATAGCAGGGATGCTAAACTGTGCTCAAATCTTATAAAGCATTGTGTATACGTTATGATTGAGACGCTTATTGCTGCCATTCTTGAGCAGATGGATCAACCCAAAAAAGACCTTGAACACAATTTACGTGCGCTTTTAAACGAAGCTGTCGAGAAACTCGATTTGGTGTCTCATCACGAAATCGAACGTCAACGTATCGCGCTCGAACAGGCCAATATGCGTCTTACTCAATTACAAGAACAAATCACATTACTTGAAGAGCACCTCCAAAATAATCAATAAGCCTCTTTTTAGCGCACTTTTTCGATTTAAAATTATTTAAAAAAAGCACCATAATGGAACAATAATATCATGTCTTTTGCCAAAATTCTCACGCGAGGAGTTTTAGGGTTACACGCACCACAAATTGAAGTAGAAGTTCATTTAAGTCAAGGGCTTCCATCACTGACCATCGTTGGTTTACCAGAGGCTGCCGTTCGCGAAAGTAAAGATCGGGTGCGCTCAGCCATTATCAACAGTGGCTTTCAGTTTCCCAGTAAACGCCTCACAATAAACCTTGCTCCAGCAGATTTGCCCAAAGATGGGTCACGTTTAGACCTTCCCATTGCCTTGGGAATTTTGGTCGCATCTGGACAACTTCCCGAAGGCTGCACCAATGGTTATGAGTTGGTAGGCGAACTGGCTCTCGATGGCCATCTTCGTCCAGTCAGTAGCACATTGACCATTGCAATTGCCTGCCAGCAGGCAGGACATCAACTCATTGCCCCGCAAGACAACAGTCTTGAAATTGGTCAGTTACCACAGTTTCAGGCCTATGTAGCCAGCCATTTAAAACAGGTCTGTGATCACTTTCAAAAGATTCATCCGCTTGATCCGGTTGTATTGATACAAGATCACGATCTACATCACTACCCTTTTGATCTTGCCGATGTCAAAGGTCAGCTACGTCCTCGCCGCGCTCTTGAAATTGCGGCAGCTGGAGGACACTCACTCTTATTTAGAGGGCCACCGGGAACAGGTAAAACTTTGCTGGCGTCACGCTTACCCAGCATATTGCCACCACTGTCTGCCCAAGAAAATCTAGAAGTGGCCAGCATCTATTCAATTGCAAATACCCGTCATCCATTTGGTTTAAGGCCATTTCGAGCACCGCATCATACTGCTTCAGCCATCGCCTTGGTGGGGGGTGGTGTAAAAAATAAAATTATTTGCAATTTCCATTAATATATGCAATTTTACAGAATTAAATGCAATTTGATATAAATTATAATGGCTTTAAAAATTAAAGAATTTCCAAAAAATTCTAATTTTTGGAGAGTTGATGCTGTAACTCGCATCAAAAAGAATCGTAACGTAGATAGCGAGCCATTAGCTCAGGTTTTATGTAGTGAGATACAAGACTCTTCTATTAATCCATTTCTTTCATCAAATCGTATCTCAAACACATTTTCACTTTGGATCGGTGTTGGTCAATTAGCTAAAATACGACTTGGTTCAATTTGGCAAGAAAAAAAATGTATCCAAATCCCTTCAAGTGATAAATCTTATCTTTCAGAGAAAAGCTTCTCAATTAATACAGATAAAATTATAAGAACACGATGGAATCAGACTATAACTTTTAATGATAGAAGTTTTTATCCGATCCCTTTCAAAGCTTTAAATGTAGGTGAAAACTTCGACCTCATAAAACATACTATGGTTTATGTAGCACCTTGTGAAGATGCTTCAACAGTCCTTATTATTCCTTCTTTTGTAGTGCTTTCGAGCTACTATTGTTCATCCAGTAAGATTACGCGTGCAGTATTTTCAAATAATATAGATAGTTTAATTGTAGATCATGAATCTGAGGTTTTGGATAATGGTAATGTCAAACTTGTTTTAAGGAAAAATTGCGACGATGCTGATAGGCATTCCCTTGCAAGGTGGAAAGCTAGTTATGTTATGGATAATGAAATTACCAATATGTTTAAGCGAATTCAGTCACATAATATCAATACTGCTGGTTCGAATAAATCGGCTCAATCTGAAGGCGCAATATTAGATATAGGTTTTCCGTTCAAAGGAAATACTACTTTAACAGTAACAGGTAAATTCATACTTTTAGATGAAGCAAACGAAACCCTAAAAACAAAGAATCTTTGGGGATTTCTAGTTTTGGCCATTAATGAATGCTCTCATCCCTACCCTTACAAAAAAATTCATCATGAAAGGCATAACGACAATGATCAAGTCGAAGGAGAAGATCCAACAAAACCTGCATGGAATGGAGTTTCTAGTGGAGGTGGTTCTACTGAAGACGAAGATGATGACGATAATGATCTTGAAGTTGGTTCAGATGACGAAACGAATAGTCGTCCAACAATAAATATCTTATTGTCTGGCACTAAATTTACTGATCTTAATAATATAGAAATGATTAAGATCAAAAAAACGACCCAAACCAGCCAATCTGATAAAAATAAGAAAAGCGATGAGCCACCTGAAAATAATGAGTATGGTACTGGTGAGCCAACTAACCAAGATACATCTTCAGATCCTTTAAATATTAGACAAAATAACGATCCTGACATTCCAAGGAGTAACTTACCATCAGATATCACTAATTTCTTTAAAGCTATTAATTATATTAGATCATCTCAACACGACAATGGCTGGAAGCTCAACTCAATTACCTATGAAAATCGCGGATGGAAAATTAACATAAATAATGGTCTAGAAAAACTGTCTGCATTTCCTATTAAGATAAAAAGATGTGTTTCATGGCATCTTATATATAGAAATAAACAAGATCTAAGTAAATCAATACCTAGAGCTGTTGCGATTATACAACTTACAATAAATCACTCAAAAACTGTATATTTATTCGAAATGGAAAAGAAAACAGATTCAGATGCCCACTGCTTACTTATCGTTAGAAATCAAAATTATGGCATCATTGATAGTCATATTATAAAATCATTCCTAAGATCTACAGCTAGAAAAAACCGTTGGACTTTGGGCTTTAACAATTTATACTTTCACAGAATAGAACATCGTCATAAATCAACTAATGACTTTGCCAACAATATTATTGATATCGTCAAAAATATCTGATTTCTATTTTGCAAATAATTAAAATTTTATAACTCATAAAAACGATAATTATGCAGGGTTGTAAAACTGATCATGGTGATGTTATTTTACAAGGTCATTTGGGTATATCTACAAGTGGGATTCGAAAGACTATATGGTAGCTTGCTCCAAATATAAGGGTATTTTTCCCTATTTCAGAGGGTGCAGAGAATTTTATCCTCCCTGACGGTAATCTTGTTGCTTTGGCTACGTTGAAAACTGCATGTGGTGCAACCCTGTTACTTAGTTCCGTTTTAGTTGTTATTGAACCTAATTCGCCTTTTGGATCTAAACTAACAGGAAATCTGAATGATGAGGATGAAGAAACAACTCCGCCACCTGTTGATCGTTCAGGACATTTTCAATTAGTCGATCAAAATATAGGGAAGGTAGGACATAATCAGAACTAGTCCAGTGTCACGGAACGCTTAAAAGAACTGGATCGATTTTTAGGGCATCAAACCCCGTATAAGCCCAGAGTCAATAAGATCCATGAAAAAGATAGTTATATGTATCAAAATTTTTGTGGCTATTCATTATAAAAATAAAACATTTGGTAGATTAGATACTCTATCACTTTAAAAATTAGAGGAATAGCAGCCATTCAATATGAGAAGCTTAAAAGAAACTTATAAATTTTTAGCTGCTTTTAACTTGCAAAATTTTATGGCTATCTTTATAAAGTTAATTATGAAAAGAAAATTTCAATAGATTCTAATTTAAATTTTCAAGATCTACTAATACCTTAGCTGGATATACTTTCTCCCAGTTACTTTTAAATATTTTATGTACTTTATCTATGTCAAAATTGCTCTCACGACCAACCTTTTGAGCATATGATATATCTTTTGCTCTCATATAAGCTATTAAATAAAATTCATTATTTAATTCAAGTTGAAACCAAGATTCTATATATACTTGCTCAGCTTTTAATGTCTCAATAGCTTCAGATTTTCTTTTGTTAATTTCATTTTGCCAAGACTCAACATTAGCCTCAGAATTAACTTTAAGCTTAATTAAAACAGCACCAACATCTGTATCCATAATTTTTTACCTATGATTTTTAACAAATTAATCGTGTAAAATCGATTAATTAAAATTATTAAAAAGTGAATATGTACTTTAAGTTTTAGTTAATTCTCTTAAAATTTAAAGTGGCTTTTATGAAATTTTTTGAATTCTATCTTAAGAGCATATTGATTTCAACTAATGATTTGCGTAACATGCGAACCGTGGAAGCTACTTGAAACATTTAATGAATAAATAACAAACCTCTTGCAAAAGTTAAAAAATGATCATATCTAAATATTGATTTTATTACTTTCATTAATTCTAAAATTTTTGAAAATGATGCCTTGTGCTAGAGGTTTATCATTATAAAAAGCAATTCCACAAATACTTGAAAATTAGGAGAAACATATGACTATTGAAAATGAAAAATTTATCCCAAATGTTGATGAACTTAATGAAGAAAAATCACATGATTTTAAATCTAAGGGGATTCAATTACTTCTTCCTGAAGAACTTGAAGATGTATCTGGTGCTGTAGCATGCCAATATGGTTACGATGTACCTAATGGTTATGCTTAATAATAATCTTTAATTTATAAAAGTGATTGGTTAACACATGTTAGCCAATCTGAATTTCATAGAAAAATATATTTAATAGGTATGTCATGGATTTTTATAGTGCTTTTCCACAACCAAAAGAAAGAATATTTGAGAGTAGATTACTAAAAAACAGTGAAACAGTTTTCACATATAAAACTTTATCAGATAATTTAAGTAATTTGATTGATTATGATTTTGAAAAAATTAACATTAGTCTTGAAAAAATCGATGTTAAAAGACGTTTGAATCCTAATTTACATACTGCTGTACATAGATCAATAAATGCATATAAAGCAAATGATGCAGATGATGCATTAAGTACTTTGAAATGGATTGAATCCAATAATCCTTATCAAAATGATGAGCTGATTATACGACCACCTATGCACACATATTCGGACTTCATATCCATCAATCATATTCACAATGAAGAAACTCAAGATGTAAGTGGGCGTAAAGCTGAAGTCTATAAAACAGATGAAGAAGAAATTAAAAAATTCATCCCACAAATCAATGAAGTACTTGAGTTAATAAAGGAAAATGATCATCTTTTATACGATGAAGTTACTCCAATTGTTTCTAACATAGTTTTGTTTAAAGCACAAGCAATTATGGGTGGGTCGTTATCAAGATCGTACGGTAATATTTACATTGCTATTCCAAATTATGATTTTGTATCTCAAGGTGGAAAAGAAGTTGATGGTGTTGAGTACTTTATGGAACATATTGTACATGAAACATCACATAACCTACTTTTTGGTATAGAGCTTAAAGAAAAATTGGTTTTAAATAAGTTATCTGATCGCTTTGAAGCACCACTGAGATCTGACCCAAGGCCTATGTATGGAATTTTCCATGCTGCATTTGTTATTTCAAGAATGGTAAGAATATTCAGAATTCTTGAATCAAATGGTTATAAGCAATATGGAAAATATATTCAACACTTTGAACCAAGATTACAAAAAGCTTTAAGAGTAATTAAAGCCAATGGTAATCTTTCAAATAATGGCTGGTATATGCTTAAAACAATTGAAGAGTGTGGTATGGGTTGATGAACCTTATAAATTTAAATAATGATATACCTTTTTTTCAAACTAATAAAAAAAGTACGATTTTTAAAGATTTTTTTACTGTTAAAACATGTACGAAATTAAAATTTTTAGAAACTGAAAAGCTTTTTTATGGATATAGTTGTGGTGAACTCTCGGAGACTTTATTACAGAAATCTGTTAGTGAACTTAAAGAAAGATTATATGGTTATATAAATTTATTAGATAATAAAAATTTTTTGGCTTATGACATAGTAAATCATGAGCCAAAATTTAAGGAGAATGTTAAATTCTTCTTTGGTTTGACAGATAATTCATATATCTATAATGACTCAACTGGCTTAGCTTATCATCCAACTAATTTTGAGTTAGCATTAAATCATGGAAAAAATGAATTAAATGAAAGATATATTCTGGGAAAACTTTGGTTAAATAAAGTTAAAGTTGATAAAATTATATCTACACCTATTAGTGAAAAAATCAGATTAAAACAATATCTTATTAATGAATATAAATTCTGTGTCACGCTTTGCATATTTGAAGACTTTATTTCTTTAGGGTGTTCAGTTGATACACTAATTGAAACGGCTAAGATAAAATCTAAGGCAGAAGCTTTTATGGTTGCAGATGAATTTTACTCAGACAGATTAGTTATTAATAAAAGCAAACATAAAGAAGCTTTAAGAAAATGTTTCGATTTAGAATTTATAAAATATATAGAAAATAAGTTTGATAATGCACTATCAAATATAGCATATGATAAGGAATGTCTTACAGAAATTTATTATATAAATTTGAAAGTAGAAAAAGGCTTTTTAGTAAGAGTTTTTTCTCCTGATTTTATACATTACAGCCATCTTAAAGATGAAAATAGCTTAATAGTACCATTAATATGAAAAGAAATTTGTTTAGAAAAGAAGCCATTGAATCAGTTAAGATTCAAAATAGCATTTATGGAGAAACTCTATCTGACAAAAAAAAAATTAACACAATTTTTTTTAGTGTTATTTTTTTAACTATATTTCTTTTAGTAATATTATTCTTTTTTGAAATTGATGATACTGTTGAAATTGATGGAATTTTTGATTATAAAAACAATGAAACTGTTATAAAAATGCCAGAAGATGGATATTTAAGCTCTTTATTAGTTAAAAATGGAAGTATTATTGATGTTGGCGATAAAATTGCAATTTATCATACTGATTTAGCGAATATTGAAAAATACCAAAAAATTAAATTAAATAAAGAAAATTTAATGGAAATTTTGGTTAAAAAAAAGAATTTAATTGAAGGTAAAAAATATATTATAAAAAATCAAAATTCAATTTTACTTCAAAGTGAGATTTCAAAAATAATTAGTATTACAAAGAAAATCAAATTATCTTCTGATAAAATTTTAAATATAAATAATACTATAAAAAGGTACAAAGAAGGTTTTTATAATAATTCTATTTCTTTCGATGAATTAAATAGCAAAGTAATAGAATTAAATATTGAAAAAAGTAATTATGAAGAATTAACTTCTGAAAGAAATATAGCCACTACCAATGTTGCTAGTTTAAAAGAGTCTTTTTTACTAGATTCTAAAAATTTAGAAACTGATAAAAATAGTATTGACGAAGAAATTTCGAAAATCCGAAATGAATTAACTAGTATTGATCTCATGAATAATAAATTTATTTATTCGAATAAAGCTGGGAAAATTGAATTTATATATGATAAGTCTAATGATACATTTGCTAAGCATGAACTGATAGCTCGTGTAGTTCCTCAGCAGAACAATTTAGAAGCTATTGTATATATTAAAAATGACGCATTAATTGATATTAAAGTCGGTACAAAAGTAAAGATTAAAGTAGATGGAATTCCATATCAAAAATATGGTTATTTAAATGGAGTAATATATTCAATGACAACTTCCCCTCATGTAGTTGAAAAAGATAAATATTATATTGGATATATTAAAATTCATAAGAATGAAAAATATCCAAATATTTTTCCAAAAATGAATATAAAGATCAATATTATAAAAAATAGAATTAAAATCTATGAATGGATTATTGGAATTTAGATAGAATAAAATTAAAATTTTAATGAGTAAAATTTAATATGAGTAAAAAATATAAAGTTATTCTGCAAAATGAAGCATCTGAATGTGGATTGGCATGTATTTGTATAATATCAAGTTATTATGGCAGAACAATTGAGTTATCTACGCTAAGGCTTAAAAAGCCTATCTCTTTAAAAGGAATGACTTTATCAAATATTATTTCAGTTTCAAAGTTCTTAAAATTAGATACTAGAGCTATTAAGCTTGATATTGAGAATTTAATTAATCTAAAAAAACCATGTATTCTCCATTGGAATTTTAATCACTTCGTTGTTTTAAAAGAAGTTAATAAAAAATATATTACAATTATCGATCCAGCAATTGGTATTAGAAAGTTATCAATTAATGAAGTATCAAATTCTTTCACAGGTGTAGCATTAGAGGTCTGGCCTAATGCTGAATTTCAACCTTTAAATATTCCATTAAATTTTGGTTTAAATAAATTCTTAAAATTACAGAATACAAAATACAAAGATACTCTTATAAAGATTTTACTTATTTCAATATTTATTGAAATTTTTGTAATTTTATCACCTCTTTTTTTGAAAAATATTGTTGATAAATTCATTGTTTATTCAGATAACAAAGTTTTATTCTCCTTAATATCTCTTTTCACAATAATTTATTTTTTGCAATATATTAGTATATTTTTAAGAGGCTGGATTATTGTTGAAACTGGTGCTGATTTAAATTTAAAATGGAAAGCCAATATTTTTAACCATCTAATAAGGCTTCCGATAAAATATTTTCAAAATAGACACTTAGGTGATATTGTTTCAAGAATACAATCTATCGACAATATACAAAAAGCTATGACATCATCCATTATTGAGTCATTAATTGATGGATTAATGTGCTTATTAATTTTGATTGTAATTTTTTCTTATAGCTCTTTAATTGGATCAATTATTTTATTATCAATAGCTATTTACACTTTATTCAGATTTTTTTATTATGAAAAAATGAATAATGATTTATTTAAAGAAATATTATTTTCTGCAAATCAGCAAACAAACATGCTTGAAACTGTTCGTGGAATAAAAACAATTAAGTTATTCAATAAAGAGACTGATAGACAATTATCATGGTTGAAGTTATTATCTTTACAACTCAATGCGAGCATAACAACACAAAAAAATGAAATTTTTAGCAAATTTATATTTAATATAATTTTCTTAATCCAACATATTTCTTCAATTGTTATTGGTGCATTTATTGTGATTGAAGGTAGTTTCACTTTAGGTGTTTTTGTTTTACTCATATCATATAAAATCATTATAGATAATAGAATTGTTTTATTTATAGATAATTTTTTTAAGATTAGAAATTTAAATATTCATGTAAATAGAATGGCCGATATATATTTAACCAAAAAGGAAGATGAAATTTATTTAGATAATGAATTATCTAATTTTGATATTAGTGTCAAGAATATTTCCTTTAGTTATATAGGAACAAATAGTATGGTTTTTTCAAATATTGACTTATTTATTCCTTATGGAAGTTCTATAGCAATTACTGGTCCTTCCGGGTGTGGTAAAACATCATTTATAAATCTAATATTAGGAGTAGAAAATAATTACAGTGGTGATATTTTTTTAGGTAACATAAATATTAAAGATATTGGATATAATGAATTAAGAAATTATATTTCAAGTGTTAGTCAAGAGGACAACCTCTTTGCTGGTTCCATTTTAGATAATATCTCATTTTTTGATTCTGAAGTCGATGAAGAATATGTTTATGAATGTGCTAAAAATGCGTTTATTTTTGATGAAATAACTGAATTTCCTATGAAATTTAATACTTTAATTGGGGATATGGGTACTGTTTTATCTGGTGGACAAAAGCAAAGAATTCTAATTGCTAGAGCTCTTTATAAAAGGCCTAAAATTCTAGTTATGGATGAAGCAACTAGTCATCTTGATACATATAAAGAAAGTCAAATAAATGAAGTGATGAAGAACCTAAACATTACTAGAATAATTGTTGCACACCGTCCTGATACTATAAATAGTGCTGACATTATTTATAAATTTACTACTGATGGGCTAATAAAGATCTGAGTTTGGTTATTAATTTTTTTGAAGGCTTCTTCAATAATATCATTTACAAATGAAGAAGTCCGCATCTAAAATCTACGGAATAACCAATTGGCTTACTTATTATTAAGCTCCGATTAATTGAGGAAATTTCAGCATTTGGTTTGATCTAAAAACACTATTGTATGCATACGCTATAGCGAAATAAGGGAGAAGTCAAACTTACTCTGATTCAGCGATTCAATACTGTTTCAAGATCAAGTCAATATTACGCTTTTCTTTGCGTATTGTCACAGTAGGCTTCGTGCAAAGTCTTATCCAGTTTTTCGGATTAGATCGGACAGTACCAACATACTTTTGATATATTTTTTGATTGCTCTTTAGATGCTGCATGATTAAAAGATATAGAAATTTTTTCGGAATTGATAAAACCTAATAAAATCAATAATTAAGTCTGTTTACTTTTTCACTTTTGCAAGAGAGCTAATATTATAAATAATCCATTTTTCATTGGCTAACTGGGGTGCAATCACTTCATCAATGATGACTCTTTCCAATTTCTGTCAAACAAACATATTACGAGAATCTTCTTCATTCACCTTACGAAAAATAAAAGCACGTTTTTCTAATCTTTTTAAACAATGTGTGATTGTCCCTGATGTAATCATTAATGTTAAAAATTTTTAGGTGGCGACAAAATAAATGGAGTACCTGCTCAGCGTAAAGTAGAAAACATGTCGAACTCCCTATACTCCAAATCAAGTTTTGAAATTTCATCTGTAAGTAATGCTGTGAGTATTTTTGTGATTCTTTGTAATCTACCTAATACCCGCATCAGGCTAACATCAATATCTGATCTTTTTCTTTTCCACTATCAACAATTTTTCCACAGCATCATTAGTTTAGACATCACTCATTTTTTTCTATGAATTTATCTTGATGTGAAGATAAATTTATGAACACCCTCTCTCCTTCGATTTCAAACTCCGCTCTTACAGCTCTAGTCCCGTCTAAGGGACTTTCATTAGAAATATAATTTAATATACTTACTGTGCAGTACTTCAAGCAAAAAGTGTAATTAAAGACACACAATAGCTGAGGAGTTAAATATGCCAGTCCAAAACTTAAGCAGTGAACATCACATTGCTACTATTGCAGCTCGTAAACTTTAAGTAATTTATCGAAGTACTTAAAAGTGAGACCGTTCTGTTTATTGAGAATGACTATCTATTCAGTAAATCATCAAATAGTAAGCCTGTATTACTTAAGCGTTTATCTGTTTGAAATCAAAATCTTAGCAAGAAGTTTAATCGTCAAAATAATTACAAAACAAGAAAATTAAAATAATTTCTCTTTAATTCAGATAGTTAATACAAAAATTTCTACTAAATGAATTTGAACCATCCAATTTATTTTTTTAAATGAAAAGCAAAATTAAACCTTTATAAAAACATGTTTTTTTAAAACTAATGCAAACTAAACTTTATACGCTTATAATTTAGAACAACAATGATACTTCAAAAAGACGGCAACTCATGATAAGAATTCTTCATTTTTCTGATCTCCATCTTCACACTAACTATGATCAAGCAAAAGTCTTAGAAAGCTTCTTAAAGGACATACAAACTAATGGTGTTTTTGATCTAGTTGTTTGTTCTGGAGATATTGCAGCTCGAGGAAACTTCCAAAAAGATAATATTTTAGCCTTTTTTTCAAAAATTAAAGAAATAGTTGGAAAAAAAATTCCTATAGTCACATGTCCTGGTAATCACGACATAAATCTAACAAAAAGAAAGTCTATATATGATGTGATGTACAACAATGTGACTTCACATACTCAAGCTAATACTCTTTTTAATGACCTCCATAATGAACCTGATTCAAACATACTAGGACACTTAAAAGACTATAATGAAATTGCGTCAGAAATTACTTCAGAGAATTTAGAAAATAAGATATTTTTTACCAAGCAAGTTGATATTTTTCAGAAAAAAGTTGGAATTGCATCTTTAAACAGTGCTTGGTTTACTAGAGGTGGTGGTAGGAATGATTATGGCAATTTATATATCTCACAGCATCAAGTTGAGCGAGCATCTGATGAAATACTTGACTGTGAACTTAAAATTGCCGTTTTACATCATCCACTAGATTGGATATCACCTGATGAAAAAACATATATACAAAATACTTTGAATAATAATTTTGATTTATTGCTTTGCGGACACATGCATAACAATACTGCATCAAATATTGCTTCAAATTTAGGAAACTTATTTGTAAGTAATACCGGATGTATTTATGAAAATAGACAATACTTTAATGGATATTCGATAATAGAAATTCAGGAAGGAAGTATCCGAACTATTGCTAGAGAATATTATGATCAAAGAAATACATTCGATAAGTCTATTAGGTTTAGCTCTGACTCTACTGCACTCTTTAGTTTTGAAAAAAAAAAGGAAATTAGTTTGATTAGTGGCGAAATAATTCGGCATATTAATCTAACAACTAATCAAAAGTTACTATCAACAAATTCAGGTGTTGCCCCACAGGAGTTATCTACAATTTTTGTGGAGCCACCTTTATCACATACAAGTGAAAAAGAGTACTATGCATTAGCTGGAAATTCTGAAAAATCTCAACTCACAACTTTAGATGAACTATATAAAAGTGATGGGAATATAATTTTTTTTGGAAAAAGGGAATCAGGAAAAAGTACTTTATTGAACTTTATTATAACAAATGAGTTCCAAAAAATTCACCCTCGGGCTCAATTAGGAATTGTAATTGATTTAGAAAAGTCAAGGATTAATGACAAGAATATAACTAGATCAAGTATTTTGACAGCAGCAATAAATTTCTTAGATGGGATTTTAAATAAGAGGGAATTAATAGATTTATTAACCTCTGGTTCCATATTAGTTGCTTTCGACAATCTGAGTATTAAAAATAAAAATGATGAAAAGACGATAAATTCATTTATCAAAGAGTTTAACTCTTCGAGATATATTGCTTCTGCGACTGAACCAGAAATGCAAATCAGTGAATTCAACTATAATAAAGATATTTTTAATAAGCAAATACATATTCACTCTTTCAAGAAATCCCATACAGAAAAGTTAGTGCAAAACTGGTTCATTGACGACTTAGAAGCAAGCCAAAATAGTATAAAATTTGTCAACAAACTTATAGATCAACTAAATGTTCCATCAACCCCATTCCTAATATCTATGTTGTTATGGGTTGTTGAAAAAAATAAAAATAACTCACATCTCTTCAATGAAGCTTCTGTCGTTCAAGTATTGATTGAGGGTTTATTGAATAAATTTGGTGAGGAAAAGAAACGTGAGGATTTTGACTCAACAAATATTAGCCACTTTCTAAAACAATTTTCATATTATTTAGACAGTAGAAAACTAACAAATATTTCAATAGCAGATTTTGATAAGTTCAAGATACAATATTTTTCTGATCTAGGTCTTCACTCTAAAGAAAACTTAAGAGCAGAGTTAATTGAAAAAGGGCTATTATATGGTGATTCTAGTTCTATAGGATTTAAATTTGATTGTTTTCGATCTTTCTTTTTAGCTGAACATTTCAATACTAATGAAGATTTTTGGCTAAATATTATTAACAATAATCAAATACAAAATTATTCTATTGAATTTGAATACTACTCTGGAATATATAGAGATAAAGAAAGATTACTTATTGAATTTCATAATGCAATCAAAAAAATATTTAGTACCGTAAATTTTAATGCGAAAGAACTTTCTCTAGAAAATGAAACAGGTATATTGTTATCAGAATCTATATTTGGTGATATCTCATCAAAAATTGACTCTCATAATGAGCATACAAATGAAGAAATCATTTTAGACACTCCCAAAAGAGCATCTATTGATCACTCTGTTAGCCGAGAAAAAATTAAAACACCTGATGATTCAGAACATTTTAATGCATTAGTGGCTTTAAAAACCTTTGCAGCTATTTTGCGCAATAGCGAATTAGTTCCCAAAAAATTAAAAAAAGATAGTTTAGAAGACTTATTCACTTACTGGGATCAAGTCTTTAGTTTCCTACTATCATTAGTAAAGAATGATTTTGACATAATAAAACCTGATCATCTAAACCCAGAAGAAGAACAAGATATTAAACAATTTTTTACGCTTGTAATTACTTTTGTTTACTCCTATGTGATTGTTGAAAAATCATCTTCCCCTAAAATGAAAACTTTTTTTGAGAATTATTTTGAGTCAAAAAACAGTGGACATAGAGCATTAGCTATCTTATGTTATATTGATATTGATATTAAAAAGTCTATAGAAGTTACAAAAAAATCTCTGTCTTTTTTTAATAAAAAATCTTTTTATTTACAAGCTATTTATATTTTTTATTTACACAAATTTTTTGAAAATAGTAACTCAAGAGAAATTACAAATGCGATAAAATTAATTTTAGCTGAAATATCCTTTACAATGAGTGGTAAAAACAACTTTGAAAAGACAGGCATAATGAGTCAGACAATATCTCGTCTTGAAGATCAAAAAACCAAGATAAAAAATCAAGAAAAAATGGACATTAATTAAGCTCATTACAATGAAATCATAAGGATTTAGGTCTACAGTTTAGAAATCTAAATCCAAAAGATGGTTCTGTGTGTCTAGAATTTTGGTGGCTATTCAACCATATCTCCTACTTAATCGTATTCTCAAGTCACTACGAGTCAATAAAATACAGACACTGCATCGAGGAAACTACTCTACTGATGAAATACCTCTGATCAAAAACTATCATGCTGAAATATAGATGAAATGCTTTGATATTGAAGACAATCAGAAGCTTGATTACTTTGAAAAGTTACAGGATGAACCAAAGTTAAACAGCAAATATGCCTTCTTGGATAAATGTATTGATTGGAATTAGTCATTCAACATAGCTTCTAATATAAAATATGGAGGGCTTGGGATGTCTTGTAATATAATTGATTTAGTCAATTTGAAGTGTTTATAGTATTGCCGAAATCTAAAAGGCCAATCCATTAAAAGCCATAAAGCTGCTATAAGTAAACGATGCCTCTCATGAATATGTCTGCGTTCAAAAGTGATACTCTTGAGAGGAGGACTTGACTGATTTTTTATTCCCATATCTGCTTCTACTTGCAATAATGGAAGTTGTGCTTTTTCTTTTGTTGAACTTAATAATGAACTAATTATTCTTAAACCCTGTAAAAACAATGGAGCATACATGATCTGTGGCAATGGAAAATTAGTCCATCCTTTACGATAAATCAGTAACAATCCTTTAAATGCTTGCGATATTTGCAGGTTCGGAGGTTGAAATATTTGAGCTGATGATTGTGAAAGGTCATTCCCACATACATGACAAACATGCATATTTCTATAAAAACTTTCTTTATTAAAACCAATATCATTTCGATGAAATATAATTGGACTAAAACAATTTAAGCATTGATCCAGCATCAGAACTTGATGAACATCACAAACTGTATAAAAAGATAGTCGCCATTGTTTTCTGAAATATGGGGATTTATCTGATTTTAAGCATAGGGGACAATATTGAAGACCGTGTAACGTTCTATTTCTATGATAAATACCCAGTGGCAATATCCATGGAGTAACTGTATGGGTATAGATACAATCTAATATCACATTTTCAAAGCTACTCAGAGTGGTTTGTTCAACTATGTCTTTTTCCAACCCAGTCATTCTACACATTGCATTTATAAGCCATTCAGGCGCATAAGTATCAATATCTCTATTCCAAATTTGCCGTTTTTCTCCAATAAATAATCGGCAAAATGTATGAACTTTAAAATGGTTTCCATGAGCTAATCGTACCAACCACGATGAAAGTAGTTCATCTGGAAAAGGCAATGGATGGATTGGTAGTAAATCCTGTTGTACTTGATCTAAACTATTAAAAATCATATTTTAGATGCCATTGTTTTTCGATCACTAGGTCGTACAAACCCACATTTTTCTAATGCCTCAAAATCAATACTCTCCCTATTATTTTTTAATGCCCAAATTGCAGCCTTATTTAATAGCTGTGACAACTCACCAATAGTTCCTCCAGACAAATAAAGTAATTTCGTTGCCATAGACTTCTCACTTAGTCTAGATGGTTGCTTTAACGGTAAAATGCGTTCAAAACTAACAAGTAAACGCGCAAAATCTGTATTTAAACTCCATTTGGGGATTACAACTGGCACAAAACGATTTTGTATTTGAGGATCAATCTGTATCGCACGGAAAGCATCAGCAGTTCCGACACCAACTATTGGAACACAGAGTTCATTTCCTAAATATTTTATAACATTCAGAAAATTCCTTTGCTTAAGCAAAGGACCAGCTAATAAATGATGTATTTCATCTATAACAATAACTCCAAGATCAATTTGTTTTAGAACTGAAATGACTCTCTGTCTTTTTTGATCCGTTGATTCTGCTGTTTTTAACCGTTGAAACAATAAAGATAAAATATTGTTATAAAGTCCTCTTTCATCTGGGCTTGGGGGAGCTTGTACATATAAAACTGGTACTTTAATTGCCTCACCATCTAAATTTGGATCTGCTGGATAATTTTTTCGGAATTGCTCAATTAAGCATGTCTTACCATTATTGGTTTCACCTACAAGGAGTAGATTCGGCATCCTTGACTGTTTTGGGTAGTGCAGTAAATCCTCTAGTTGATCTAAAATAGTTTGAGCAGCAGGATAGCCAATCCATTTGGGTTTTAAAATATGTTCAATTCTTTCATCTCGATCCAAGATAGCTTTGGCCTTTGCGATATCACTCAAATGAGATAGTTTCAAAGTACTCATATTTACTCCTTGATATCCGCATATGGCTCAATATAACTTTCTGGATATTCATCAGATGAAATTATTACCGAATCAATAGCTACTTGTGTTTCAACAAGGTGTGTGTCTTTATTTTTCCAATGTTTCCTACGTTGTTGTGATCTACGTGCATTTTTAGAGGATCGAGTTCGTTGTAAAGCCTCGTTCTCAATTTCTCTCATTTTCTGTAATCCATCAAAGATAATATCTTCATTAGGTTGAATTAAATCATCTTCCCCCAAGCGTTTTAGTACAGCCCTTAGCTCCCATAGACTCATAGATGGGCGTGAAGCATCCCGATATGGGATGGGATAATATTGTTTGGTATGAGGGTCTAAAAAATAAACAACACTAATATCTCTAGGGTCTCTAGCAAAAATAAATTTTTGTTTTAATTTTATATTCTTCTCATCACGGGCATGAATCCACATTCTTAAAACATCACTGTAATAATGAATGTTATCAATTAACACGCCATATTCTTGTATCGTTCTCTCTATATATGGCATAAAGTCTAATCGTAGTTTTAGTTCATCTTCAATAGGAGCAGGTAATCCAATACCTGGTGAATTTTCAGTTCCTAAGATAGCCTGCTCATATAATTTAATTGGAGGGATATCTGAAATACCCTTATGCCCTTTTTGATGATAAACCTGTACGATAAAAATCGTAAACCAACGCTCAAATTCATCAAAAGTCATGGTAGCTGTTGCTTCTGAGTCATAATCTCCTTTTTTAACTGTATTAGAAAATGTTGTTCCAGCAATATTATGAGTCTTCGTCATAAATGTACGGAATGCTCGCTCAACATGCCCACCATAATTAGGTAATCCTCTAGGACGATGTTCAAGAATAATGCCATATTCTTTACATGCTCTATCAAGCATTGCTCCCCTAAATTCTTTAGCATTATCAACATAAATTTTTCTCATTATCCCCCAAACTGGCCAAGTTGTAGAAATATCGAATTTAGCCAACCACATTTCTTTCGTCATGATCGAGTGAGAAATACATAAGCCAGCAGATAATGCTCCTGGTGCTTCTAAAGTCAAATAAAAGCCTGTTATCATCCGTGAACAACAGTCCAAGGCAATTGTCAAAAAGGGGCGTCCTATAGGCAATCTATCATTATCATCCACGATAATAAGATCTACAGGTGTATGATCAATTTGTACAACGGCTAAGGGAAAGTCTGCATTAGGGAATGACCCCTCTATAGGTTTGAAGCGTTCACGAGCAGCTTTCGGACTAAATCGTTTAGAAATGAGTTCTTTCTCAGACAAGCTTTGAATTCGATTACGAACACTATTTGGATGAGGCTGTTTAACATTTCTTTCTTTACATCTTCGCATAACCTCAAGACAACTTTCAGATGTTGAATAACGTTGTTTGGTTAAATGAAACTCTTGTATGACTTCATCAATAATTGCCTCTGTCTCTGGAGCTAAACGTTTCGAATCAACATCTGATCGCCCCTTTCTGAGTAAAGATGAGACTCTTCCTGAATCTTCATAGTTTTTTAACCAACGATAAATTGTTACATGATTTTTACCAGCTTTTCTGGCCACATATTTAACGTCTTCTATTGTTCTATTTGCTGTACCTTTTTCTAACAAAGGAAGAATTAGTTGATAGCGTTGCCATGCTTGCTGCCAATCTTCATCAGATATTAAGGGTAAATTTACTCTAGAATAACGCTGATCATCTTGACCATGTTTTAATTCCGATAGTGGTGCTACTAAAAGTCCTTTATTGTGAATATGTTTTAAGACAGCTTTCTGTAAATCAATGAGATCAATAATAATATATGATTCTTCTTTCCAATTAACATGAGAACCAGGAATAAGTCGAAGCATAATTATTCCTCCAAAGTCCAAATTTTACTGGTCATAGTTAAGGGTTCTGCAAGCTCACACCCAATTCTTTTCATTGCAATCAAATACCATAGTGTAGGTAGAGCTGATGCACGCATCCATTTGTCACGAAATAGAATAAACATGATTGTTTCAGGATCACACTCTCTTAAATCAGACAATTTATCAAGGATAGTCTCTTGTAGCTCTATACTATGTGAATCTGATAAATATCCTGATAAAAAGCGAACATTCTTAAGATAAGGTGTTCTAATTTCAAACTCTGTAAACATCTTAAATTCCCAACCTTTCTCATTTGCATAAGCTTTTGCAGCTCGAAAGCGAGGAATTAGATTTTTCCAATCGGCCCTAAAGTCAGCCCTATATTTTATTTCACATAAAATGGGTTTCATCTCTTTTGCTGGAGAAATATCAGTTCTGTATTCCAGTAGTCCATCTGGGGTATATGTCCGTTTCTTATTGTGTTTATCAATGTAAGATATAACTAGTGGCTGTGGAGTGTAAAGCTCAACATTTTTATCAAATTTTATTAACTCCATGAAATCACGTTCTAAAGATGATTCGAATTGCCCGTACTCAGGAACCACTCCTGCCATAGACCTAGTTTGAATACTAATTTGACGTACAGGTGATCTTTGCATCCTTTTCATTTGCAAATAACTCTGTTGAATTTTAGATATAGTTGCATATATTTTTGTTTTTTACAGGTGGATCAAACCCAAAGCCCGGCGAAATCACGCTGTCGCATTTGGGCGTACTCTTTTTGGATGAACTGCCCGAGTTTGATCGCAAGGTGCTGGAGGTTTTAAGGCAGCCGCTAGAAGCCAAAGCCATCACGATTTCAAGAGCTGCACGTCAAATTTCATTTCCGGCCAATTTTCAATTGATCGCTGCAATGAATCCATGTCCGTGCGGTTATGCCTTTAATCAGGATCAACGCTGTCAATGCACACCCGAAGCAATTAAGCGTTATCAAGGTCGAATTTCTGGCCCGTTACTTGACCGTATCGATTTACATATTGATGTACCGCCACTTCAAGCACACGAACTACAAAATACGGCGCCTGTTGAAGATTCAGCAAGTGTTCGCGCACGTGTGCAAAAGGCTTATCACTATCAGATCCAACGCCAGCAATGCTTAAATCAGGCGCTATCACCAAAACAGCTTGAAGCATTTGCTCAGCTTAGTCCTGCAACTGAAAAAATTATGTCTTTGGCGCAGCAAAAACTCAATTTATCGGCTCGGGCTTATCATCGGGTACTGCGCGTGGCACGAACCATCGCAGATTTGGAGCAAAGTCCACTCATTGAGCGGCACCATTTGAATGAAGCATTATCGTATCGTACCGATATGAGCTAAATAAAAAAGACCGCATAGAGCGGTCTTTTTTATATTTAACCCATTAGAAAGTTTTGGATAGGGTCAACACAGCACCCAAATCATACGGTTTTTTACCGGCATCGGTCATGCCAGAGGTGCTGATGTCGGTACCCACACCCGCCAATTCAGCCGTTACACCCAAAATGTTGTATTGCACACCAAATTTGTAATCAAGATAACTGTCGTCGGTACCCGGACCACCTGCCACCACGGCCAGTGCTTCTTTGTTTTTAAATTTGTTGTAGCCCAAAGATGCAATTCCGGTAAAACCTGTGTCTGCAATCGGTGCGCTATAACCGACATTGAAGTACCAGAAATCATCGGTGCGACCCCAGTAATCTGGCGTGTAATTGATTCCGGTGGTGATGCTGTCGCCCTTAAGTAGCGTATCTGCAAAAATTAATTTGCCATATACTTCGGTGAAGGCCAAACCAGTTTTGTTGTTGTACGGGTTGGTAAAGTTAGATTTTGCGCCAATATAACCATAATAAGTCACGCCGACGTCATAGCCGACTTTATAGTCTGGTGTAAGCATAAAAGAGCTGGCATAACCGAGCGATGCATCGGTTTCAGTCGAATTTCCTTTAATACCGAAATCGACACTTGAACCCCAAAGCGTCAGATAAGCACCAGATTCATGGTTAAGAGTAAAACCACCCTGAATTGCAGGATTATTCGAGCTCTGTGTTACCCCGCGAAAGCGATAGTCAGTTGTTGCAGCCACGTTCCCAGATACCGAAAAACCTGCCATTGTCGGCTTGTCTTCTGCCATCACCGCAGTTGTACTTGCTGCCAAGCTGGCTAGAACTGCGACTTGATATGCAAATTTTTTCATTGTAATTCTCCCCCGTGTTGGGCATGACCAACAGACTTTTGATTTTTTGACTTGGATCGATAAAGATTTAGCAAATGCTATGCCAAGTTTGAAAAAACTCGCGAAAATGCAGCTCGTAAAAGAGATTTTTTGAAGTTAAACAAGGCGTTATTTTTGATTTTTATTTTAACCCTGAATCAAAGCTTTTAATGGAATATCTGGTTGTACGATTTTTTACGTTATACAAATTGTTACTTATGGTTCAGTTGGACACAGCATGGTGCGTTTTTCACAAGATAGATATAAAAAATTGAGCGGTATTTAAAGCGCTAAATCCATTAGCTGTAACAAAATAATTTTAAATGCACCAAGAGTGTTCAATTAACGATCAATAAACTGTATTTACGCACAAAAAATATGCAATAAAATTATTTGATGCGTATTTTTTAAGCAAAAATAATCTCGCCTACATGTAACTAAATATATAAATTGCAAGGATTATGTAGAAAACTGGAAAACAATGCGAAAAATATGTTGATAAAAAATGTATCTTTTCTATAGATTATCTATACAATTTTGTGATTTTCTAAGCCTTCTTAGAAACAAAAATTACAATTTATCTTCTCGAGGTATTCAATGCTAAAAGCACAAAAGCTTACGTTAGCAGTTGTGATCAACGCTGTACTTATTACTTCAGCATATGCAAGCGAACAAAGCGATGCAAAAGGATTTGTTGAAGGTGCTCAGGGTTCTGTTTTACTCCGTAACGGTTTTATCCAGCGCGATAAAAAGAAAGGACTGAAAGATACAAATTCTTGGGTTCAATCGGCGGTGCTGAATCTTGAGTCTGGTTTTACTCAAGGTCCGATTGGTTTTGCTGCTGGTGTAGTCGGCGATTTTTCATTTAAGTTGGGCGATAATTATCATTCTGGCAACAGCATGGTTGCACTTAAAAATAATGGTGCTCGTGATGCCAACGGTCGCGTTGATCCATACGATCAATGGACACGTGGTGGCGGCTTTGTAAAAGCACGTGCGTCAAATACCACCTTAACCTACGGTACTCAGGTGCTTGATTTACCTGTTTTGGCCAGCATGACTACTCGTAACACGCCAGAGTATTTTGAAGGGACTTTGATTACCAGCCATGAAATCAAAGATCTTGAGCTTGTTGCAGGTAAATTTACCAAGAACCAATTGCCGGAGCACATTGCAACTGATCAAAACCATCTTGATCGTGCGTATGTGTGGGGTGCAAAATACAAATTTAACGATCAGTTGAATGCTTCGTATTACGGCGCTGATATCAAAGATAAAATTGAGCGTCATTACGTAAGTGCTGCTTATAAGCAACCACTGGCAAATGACAGTTCTCTCAGTTACGAGTGGGCCGGTTATAGCACCAAATTTAAGCCAGGTGCAGACACTTACTTCTCAGGTGGACCAAATACACGTACAGAAGATCTCAATAACTATATCTGGGCCTTCTCTACAACATATAGTCAAGGTGCACACTCAGTGATGGGTGCTTACCAGCAAAATACCGGTGGTATTGGCTATGACTACGGTGCCAACCAAGACGGTGGTCAAAGTATTTATTTGCCAAACTCTTACCTTTCAGACTTTAACAGCAAAGGCGAGAAATCAGTTCAATTGCAATATAACCTCGATTTGGGCGCGTATAACGTACCAGGCTTGAAGTGGACCACTGCATTTGTTTATGGCTGGGATATCGATGTGATCGGCACTAACATTGACAATGCCAACGAGCGTGAGTTCTTTAACCAATTGAGCTATACCGTTCAAAGCGGTTTTGCCAAGGATTTAAAAATCCGTGCACGTTACTCGATTTTGCGTGAAAGCGATGTCGGAGCGAATGGTTATGGAGATACCAACGAAACGCGTATTTTCATTGATTTCCCAATCAAGTTCCTTTAAGTCATAAAAAAGCCCTAGCCAGTTCGCTCGCTAGGGCCTTAGATATTTAAAAAATCAAACATCAACTGAATGATGTTTGATTTTTTTTATCTTATTTTTTTGCAGCTTCAATCGCTTTAAGCACTTCTGCTTTCGCAACGTCTGCACCTTCCCAACCACTGATCTTCACCCATTTGCCTGGCTCTAGATCTTTGTAGTGTGCGAAGAAATGTTCAACTTGATTGATCAACAGTTTTGGTAGATCAGTGTACTCTTGTACATCTTTGTACAATGGTGACAATTTCTCATGCGGAACTGCGATTAATTTCGCATCGATACCACCGTCGTCTTCCATATTGAGTTTACCTACAGGACGGCAACGAATTACTGAACCTGCGGCAACTGGATATGGTGTGACAACCAATACGTCTAATGGGTCACCATCTTCAGACAAGGTGTTTGGTACATAACCGTAGTTCGCTGGGTAGAACATTGCTGTTCCCATAAAACGATCCACAAACAATGCATCTGAATCTTTGTCAATTTCGTATTTGATTGGCGCAGCATTTGCCGGAATTTCAATAATAACGTAAATATCATTTGGCGCGTCTTTACCCGCCGGGATATTGTTGTAGCTCATAGCAACACTCTTTTAGGTTAACCAAATTTTTGTCGCGTCGATTATAACGGTTTCTGAAGCGAACTGCGTGGATTATACAAACCGCATCAAGAAAATCTTTAGTCCTGCTCTCAATCTACTTAAACCAGACGAATCACCAAGATCAGCAAGAAGATCGGACACAGCATCGACAGCAACCAGATAATCGAACGCAACATGGCCCAATTGGCCAAATAACACAGACCATACAGTACACGCAAAACCAGATAAGCCAAGCCAAAGGTCATGATGATGCTTTGCTGAACCACCATATATTCGGCCATCAGTACAGCAGCCAAAAATAAAGGCAAACTTTCAAAACTGTTTTGTTGCGCCGCATTGGCACGTGCAGCCAAGCCTGTTGTACTGGCCAAAAAAGCACGTGGATTTTGATTGTCTTTGGATTTAAATCCACCGGCAAGTTTGGCAATCATGGTAAATACATAAGGCAACAAGCACGCTGCCAAAATCAGGTAAACAATACCACTAATCCCCTGCATGATCGTTTCTCAAGACATATTTTTAGATGACCTTATCATAACATGGCGTTTTGTTTCTAAATTCGGTTAAATATAGTGTTTTTATAACTGAACCAGAACAGGACAGCCGATGAGCACATCAGATCAAGATGAAATCTTTGAGGTTTTGGAAAAACAGCGCCAGAATCAGCTCAAGGTTGATCGTATTTTAAAAATCGTCCTCCCGATTGTGGGCTTTTTGCTGTGTACCATTTGTGCCAACCTAAACTGGCAGTCGACCTTAGGCACTTTTATCATGCTGACACTGGCCATGTGGGCGGTCAGTATCTGGCGATTATCGCTCTGGATGTGGATGCTGATCGCAGCCCTATATTGTCTGGTCGACAACTATTTCAGTTATGGCACCCTACAATTGTCTTTTTTGCGTTTACAACTCGGATGTATGCTGTTTTTTATCGGTCTGGCAGGTATTGGACGTCCCTATATGGATCGTTGGTTACTCAGTAGTTCCAAATAAAAAACGCCTGATTTTCAGGCGTTTTCAATTCACTGTTGAATGCTTAATTGGTTTTACGTAGATCTTTACGTAAAATTTTGCCGACATTCGATTTTGGTAATTCGTCCATAAACTCGACATAGCGTGGGCGTTTGTAGCCAGTTAAGTTTTCTTTGGCAAAACTTAATACTTCTTCTGTGGTTAAAGATGGATCTTTTTTCACCACGAAGAGTTTTGGTACTTCGCCGGATTTTTCATCTGGCACACCAATAGCAGCCACTTCGAGTACTTTTGGATGCTTGGCAATAATTTCTTCAATTTCGCTTGGATAGACATTAAATCCAGACACCAAAATCATGTCTTTCTTACGATCAACAATTTTGACATAGCCACGATCATTCATCACACCAATATCACCAGTACGGAAATAACCATCACTGGTCATGACCTTGGCTGTTTCATCTGGTCGGTTCCAATAGGCCTTCATGACCTGAGGGCCACGAATCGAGATTTCTCCCTGCTCGCCTAATGCCACTGCTTTACCGTCATCATCTAGAATCGCGACATCGGTAAGGGGTAACGGAATACCGATGGTTCCACTAAACTCAGTCGATGCAGGTGGGTTGACCGTTGCAACAGGTGAGGTTTCAGACAGCCCATAACCTTCAATAATGGTCACGCCAGTGATACGTTTCCATGCTTCGGCAGTCGACGGTAACACCGCCATACCACCGCCCATCGCAATTTTCAGTTTACTGTGATCAAGCTGTTTAAATTCTTCATTGTGTACCAGCGCATTAAACAAGGTATTTACCGCTGGAAAAAAAGAAGGTTGGTATTTACGTAGTTCTTTAATGACCGCAGGCAAATCACGCGGATTTGGAATCAGAATATTGGCCTGACCCTTATACATGCCATACATGGCACACACCATAAACGCAAAAATGTGATACAGCGGCAAAGCGCAGAACATCTTGTCATCTTTTTGGCTATCGCCCGGCCCAAATTTACTTTGGAAGATTGCATCACATTGCAGCATATTGGCCACAAGATTGCGATGGGTCAGCTCAGCCCCTTTCGACACGCCTGTGGTTCCGCCTGTGTACTGAAGGACCGCCGTATCGCTTAAGCTTAAATTTGGACGTTTATAATGGCTCGGGCTCACTTTATTAATGGCTGCATTAAATTTGATATGCCCCGGAATATCCCAAGCAGGAATTTGCTTACGCACATTGCGCAGCACAAAATTGACCAAGTTCCCTTTCAGGAAACCCAGCATATCGCCTACAGATGCAATCACAACATGCTTAACTGGTGTTTTACCCAAAATACTTTGATAAACGCTGGCAAAATTTTCAATAATCACCAGAACTTCGGCACCAGAGTCATTTAACTGATGTTCGAGTTCACGTGAGGTATATAGTGGATTGACATTGACCAGAATCAAGCCCGCACGAAAAACACCTAAGGCCACAATTGGATATTGCAGCACGTTTGGCATCATCACCGCAACGCGGCTTCCTTTAGGTAAATTCAGACTTTGCAAATAGGTTGCAAATTTGCGACTGGCCTCATCAAGTTCACTAAAGGTTAATGCCTTGTCCATAAAAATAAAGGCATCGCGTGAGCCAAATTTTTGAAAGTTGCGCTCAAAAATATCTACCAAAGATGTATTTTCTGGCGGTAAATCAACTGTTTCCGGAATTCCTGTTTTCTGGTATTCAGTGAACCAAATTCTTTCCATAATCCAAATATCTCCAATCGGTAATTTTTTAAATTTCGACTCGTTATTCAATGATCGCGCTTTTTTTAGTTGCTGTTGCCCGATCATGTCATCCCTAATACCTCTACATCAGCATATATAACGTATTCGGGATGACGGATGCGAGCATTATCTCTGAATCAACAGTCTATTTGCTTTTTGATATCCTCGTGGTAAGAGTTGACCTTTCGATGCACGCTTACCGATGTATTTCTGAAGATCATCACCTTTTATTTTTAAATGCTGTTGACCCGCATCCACCTGAATTATTTCATTTAAGTTGAGTAATGTCATGGACAAAATTTGTTCTTTGTCTTCAAGTTGTATCAACTTATTACCCTTGCCTTTATTTAAAGTTGGTAATTCTGACAGATCAATAATCAGTAATCGGCCCGCCGAACTCAAAATTGCCACATGGGTAGAGGCCTGCAATGAAAGCAAAGGCAAGGCCGTCGCTTTTTCGGGAAGGCTCAAAAAGGCTTTACCGGCTTTGGCACTGGTATCGAGGTGTTTGGCTTGCGTTTTAAACCCGTATCCTGCGCTACTGACGGCCAGCAACTCGCTGTCATCGTCACCGATCAATACCTGAATAAACGACACGCCATTGGCTGGTGAAAGCTTTGAACTTAGTGGCTCGCCAAGCCCTCGTGCCGATGGTAATGCATTGATTGCCAATGCATAGCTTCGACCTGTTTCGTCCAGCACATATACACGCTGGTTGGTTTTACCTACTGCATGACTCTGGTACTGATCACCCGCACGATAATTGAGGTTCTCTGCATCGACTTCGCCTTTGGCGGCGCGAATCCATCCCGCTTCGGACAACACCACCGTCACGGTTTCCGCTGGAATTAAATCATGTTCTTTGATCTGTACCGCTTCTTCACGCTCAACAATTGGAGCGCGACGATCATCACCAAATTTTTTGGCATCTTCTTTCAGTTCATTAATGATCAGTGTTTTTAACGATTCAGGATTCTCAAGTTGTTCACGAATAATTGCAGCACGTGCAGCCAGCTCATCTTGCTCACGGCGAATTTCCATCTCCTCAAGCTTGGCCAAATGGCGAAGTTTAAGTTCTAAAATGGCTTCAGCCTGAATCTCATCGATATTAAAGTGCTGCATCAACACTGGCTTAGGCTGATCTTCTTCACGAATGATCTTGATCACGGTATCGATATCCAAATACGCAATCAATAGCCCGGCTAAAATGTATAACCGCTTTTCAATTTTATTTAAATGGTACTGTAAACGGCGAGTGACCGTCGCTTTACGAATGTCGATCCATTCAAGCAAGATGCGTCGAATCGATTTCACCTGCGGTCGCCCGTCGGCACCAATCATGTTGAGATTGACCCGATAACTGCTTTCAAGATCGGTGGTCGCAAATAAATGACTCATTACTGCGGCAGCATCTACACGATTTGAGCGCAGCACAATCACCAAGCGCGTCGGGTTACGATGATCTGATTCATCACGGACATCACTGACCAGTGGCAGTTTTTTGGCCTGCATTTGATCGGCAATTTGCGTGATCACTTTTGACCCTGACACCTGATATGGCAGCTCGGTAATAATAATCTCGTTTTTATCGACACTGTACACCGCACGTACACGATAACTGCCACGACCGGTACTCTGAATTTTAAGTAGCTCGTCTTTTGGCGTAATAATTTCTGCTTTGGTCGGTAAATCTGGCCCTGGAATGAACTCCGCCAGTTTTTGCTCAGACAGTTCAGGATTACGAATCAGCGCGATCGTACCTTTTACTACTTCACGCAAATTATGCGGTGGAATATCGGTCGCCATACCGACCGCAATGCCTGTGGTACCATTGAGTAAAATATTGGGAACACGCGCTGGCAAGTTAATCGGTTCTTTGAGTGATCCGTCAAAGTTATCTTGCCAATCGACCGTTCCCTGACCCAATTCACTCAGTAGCAATTCACTATACGCCGACAGTTTGGCTTCGGTATATCGCATCGCAGCAAATGATTTCGGATCGTCTGGTGAGCCCCAGTTACCCTGACCTTCGACCAGCGGATAACGATAGCTAAATGGCTGAGCCATCAACACCATGGCTTCATAGCAGGCAGAGTCACCATGCGGATGATACTTACCCAGTACATCCCCTACGGTACGGGCCGATTTTTTGGGTTTCCCGGTCGATTTTAAGCCCAGTTCGCTCATGGCGTACACAATACGACGCTGTACAGGTTTTAGACCATCACTGATGTGGGGCAATGCACGATCCATAATCACGTACATGGCATAGTTCAGATATGCCTGTTCGGTAAACTCGGCAACGGAACGGTTCTCAGTCGCATGATGCGCAAGGCTGGTCATAACAACGAATCATCCTAAATAATAGTTTTGTCTTGTTTGTTATCCTATGTCGCCAGTCTTGGAGACACAAGGGTATGTCTCCAAGCAGTGCGTCAAATTATGTCTTATGATGTAAAACTAGCCAGTTTTCTAAATGAAAGCAATGCTTTTATGATTAAAGTCCAATTGACTCCAGTGTTTTTCCTTGGGTCTCTTCACCAAGCATCACAATCACCAAAGCCACAGCCAGCAATACCAGCGTGAACATCATAAAGACTTGATGAAATCCGTCGTGTCCAACCATCATATGTGTGACCACAATAGGCGCCGCAATACCGCCAATGCGGCCAATCGCAGATGCCCAGCCTGCGCCAAAGGCACGAATATTGGCCGGATACTGCTCAGGCGTATAGGTATACAAAACGCCCCAAGCGCCCAAATTGAAAAAAGACATTAAACAGCCCCAGACCATCACACTGAACATACTGTCGGCTTGACCAAACAGATAGGCCGAGATGGCACAGGCCGTGATAAAACTGGCAAGCGTCGCCTTACGGCCTAGGCGCTCAATCAACCATGCCGCACACACATAGCCCGGTAATTGCGCCAAAATCATAATCAGCACATATTCAAAAGATTGCACCACGGTATAGCCTTGCTTAACCAACAGGCTCGGTAACCAAGTAAAAATGCCATAGTATGAAAACACGATGCCAAACCAGATCAGCCAAAGCATCAGGCTTCGCCGGGCAAAGGCGCCCGACCAAAGCTGCTTAAACGAAACACGCTGCTTTTCGGCCACGGGTTTCACCACCAAATGCTCAATCACAGGTACGCCAGCTTGCCGTTCGATCTCTTGTACCAGTTCATGGGCTTCATCAATGCGTCCGCGATTGATCAGGTAAGGAATGGATTCTGGAATTTTTTTAATAATCACATAAACATAGAGTGCTGGAAGTCCACCCATTAAAAAGGCAATTTGCCAGCCAAATTTTGGAATAACGAAATATGAAACCAGTGCCGCGACCAACCAACCCAAGCCCCAGAAACTTTCCAACAATACAATAAATCGCCCACGTACGTGCGAGGGAATATATTCACTGACTAAAGTCACCGCAACCGGAAGCTGTCCACCCAAACCGACTCCCACAATAAAACGAAATACCAATAACCATGTCAGATTGGGTGCAAAAGCGCAGGCCGCAGTGGCCAGACTATAGATCAACAATGTGGTTGCAAACATGGTTTTTCGGCCAAAACGATCTGCCAATCCACCAGAGCAGACTGCACCAATCGCCATTCCGATAAAGCCAATGCTTACAATCCAGCCACTTTCGGCTGGCGTTAGTGCCCAGTCCTTGACCAAAGTGGTTAGGATAAATGCAATGATGCCGGTATCTAGTGCATCAAACATCCAGCCTAATCCGACCACCCATAACAAAGTATAGTGGAACTTTCCAACCGGCAAATTTTCTATTCGTGATACTAAATCCATGATCCAAACTCAATCAGTCGCGATGCGAGACATCAGGGGAAGAAACCAGTAACTTTATTTGTGTCACTTCTTGTTGCTTTTAAGTATACCGATGTTAACAAGAGGAATGCTGAAGTTTTAAAAATTAATTTTTATTGTGATATTAATCACATTATTCTGAGTGTACTTTACTGATGACAGTAAGTTCTAGATCAAGATAGGCACACGTGGGCACGGTGTGCCAAATGCTATGGTTAATGCTTGTCGGTCGATGAAGCGGAGTCAGCGTCGTCATCCTGATAAATAAATTTGGGCATTTCCAGTCCAAAATAAATCGCAATCACACGCAGTACAAAACCAAAAATCAGCGTAAAGATCACCGTTAGCTCAAGTGACATCCCAATTTGCAGGCATAGCCAATAACAAATTACGGCCACAAACGAAATACTGGCATATAACTCACGGCGGAATACCAGCGGTACGTCATTACATAAAATGTCACGCAAAATACCACCCGAAACACCCGTTAAGACACCCGCCACAGCCGATACCACAAAGCCATGCCCCATTTGCAGGGCAATCTGACAGCCAATAATAGTAAAGCCAATCAGGCCCAAGGCATCTAACAGCAGGAAAATATTGCGCAGATGGCGCATCCATTTGGCAATTAAAATGGTGAACAAAGCAGCACAGCAGGTCAGTACCAAATACTCAGGATGCTTCACCCATGTGAGCGGATAATGGCCCAGCAAGACATCTCGCACCGAGCCTCCCCCTAATGCAGTCACACAGGCAATCAGGATGACACCGAACCAATCCATACTACGCCGACCAGCAGAAAGCGCACCAGTCATGGCTTCTGCGGTAATTGCAACAATATAAATAATCGTCAGTAACATCGCCTTCATCCGCTCAGGCTAAGAGATGGCGGTTATTCTAAGTCAGTTATAGAAATTTGGCACAACATTGTTTAAATTTTTTCTGCGAGCCACATACACATGGCTGTTTCATTGTGATGGGCATATCGAGTGTTGGATCAAGAAAATACCAGCGCCCAGCAAAATACACAAAATGCGAGATTTCATGATGCATCTGAGCCTGCTGACCATCATGATAATGCGCTTTAAACTCGACCTGCGCATGGCATTTGTCAAGTTTGGCAAGATGATGAATCACCTCAAGTTGAAGCCATGTATTGCGCTGACTCCAGTCTGCAATCGCGTCACGGTCTAGATAAGACTGCTGCCCCAAGGCGGTGGTCTGAATCAGATAATCAATCTGTTGTAATGCAAATGCACTATAGCGCGAGCGCATGAGCTGTTCTGCACTGCTTGCGTGTTGCTGCCCTTGGTGTAATGGGGCGCAACAACTCATGTAAGCACCCTGCCCACATGGACATGCCTGTATTGAAGTCATGACAATTCTCTGGATAAAAATAGCCCGATAACGGGCTATGCTTTAGGGAATGAAGCGGATTTAATCGTTACTAGAATGATGCGCAGGATCTGCCACGATATGCACTTTTTCAATTTTGTGTCCGTCCATGGTCACCACTTCAAAAATATAACCATCTGCAGCAACCTTTTGCCCGTTTTCTGGCAAACGCCCCAAATGAAACAACAAATAACCCGAAAGCGTCGAGTATTGTTCCGTTTCATCCACCAGATCGCGGTTTAACAGTAAAGATACATGGCGAATATCGGTTGAACCTTCAAGAATCAACGATCCATCATCTAGACTTTCTGCTGCTGCTTCCAGCTCATCTTCGTCAGGAAACTCCCCTGCAATCGCCTCCAAGATATCGATCGGCGTCACAATACCTTCAATCGAACCGTATTCGTTGAGTACGATGGCCATTTGTAAAGGTGCTTGGCGTAGCTGTTCCATCACCATCAGTACCTGTGCATTTTCATGTACAATCATTGGCTCACGTACGTGATGGCTAAAATTCAATACACCCGTTTCCACATACTCGTTTAATACTTTATGTGTCAGGCAAATACCTTCAATGTTGTCGAGTTCACCTCGGGCTGCGATCAGGCGCGAATGCGTCATCGAGAGCAGACGTTCTTTGAGTAACGCAGGCTCGACATCCAGATCGATCCACTCGATTTCCGGGCGCGGCGTCATCACCGACTTCACCGGACGCTCTGACAACCCCAATACACCTTGTACCATCACGCTATGATACGCGCTGTTTTCTTCATCGAACATTTCGTCGGCAAAGGCTTGTGTAGCCAATACATTTTCGTTTTCTTGCTGCTGAGTGTCATTACTGGTGCTGGCTGCTTTACCGCCAAGCATTTTCATGACGGCCGAAGCGGTGCGATAACGTAGATCTGTGGTCGTGACCAGCTTTTCCTGATTACGGCGCATGGTCTGGTTCATCATTTCAATCAGTACTGCAAAGCCGATCGCGGCATATAAGTAACCTTTTGGAATATGGAAACCGAAGCCTTCAACCACCAAAGAGAACCCGATCATCATCAAGAATGACAGACACAAGATCACCACAGTTGGATGTTTGTTGACAAAATCCATGAGCGGCTTAGACGCCCACAGCATAATTCCCACTGCAATAATGACGGCAATCATCATCACCGATAAATGCTTGACCATACCAACCGCAGTAATCACGCTATCGAGTGAGAAGACGGCATCCAGCACCACAATCTGCACAATCACCATCCAGAACGTCGCGTGAACTGGGTTTTCCTCTTTCTGAAACTGCTTGCCTTCCAAGCGCTCATGCAATTCCATGGTGCCTTTAAACAGCAAAAACACCCCACCAAAGAGCAGAATAAGATCCCGGCCGGAAAAAGGATGGTCGAAAATATGAAATAAGGGTGCGGTAAGGGTAACAACCCAGGCAATTGAAGCCAGCAGGATCAGGCGCATGCCCAAAGCCAGAATCAGCCCGACAATTCGGGCAGTATTACGCTGCTCTGGCGGAAGTTTTTCTGCAAGAATGGCAATAAAAACCAGGTTATCGATACCCAGTACAATTTCAAGCACAACCAGCGTAGCCAGACCCACCCATGCAGAAGGATCAGACATCCATTCAAAAATCATTGATGCTTCTCCCCAAACGTCAATATTGGATGGATATAGTCAGGCCAAATGGCAGATCTTGCCAGACAAGATGAATGATAAAAATTGCTGAAAAAAACGAAAGCGTCAAAGCGACGACAACCACTACCCATGTTCATATATATGTTGTTAAACCGTTTTTCAGTATAGGCAAGATCAGTTGGAAATTCACCATTTTTATTGAACGGATATTGTTACCTGTTGCGGGCAATTACATGGTCATTTTGCGATCGTGTCGGGTTTTTGTGAGCCCGCGATAATTTGTCATAGTTCTTGCTTAATATTAAGCAATGCAATAACGTGATAAGGTAAAAATGAAAAGATGAATAGCGTAGTAGAAATGACCTTAGAGTTAAACAGCACAGCCAAAACAAGCCAACCCCTCATTGCCCTTTACTGCGGATCACGCGTCGGAAATAAACCCATTTACAAAGAAACTGCCATTGAACTGGCACAAGGTATTGCAGAACACGGATTTGGTATTGTCTACGGTGGTGCCAGCATTGGTCTAATGGGCCAGGTGGCAGATACCGTCCTTGAACACGGCGGAGAGGTCGTCGGTGTGATTCCAGAATTTATGCTGGACTATGAAGTCGCCCACTCTAAACTGACTGAATTACATGTGGTGCAAACCATGCATGAACGTAAAGCCATGATGGCCGAGCGTGCCGGTGCTTTTGTTGCCCTTCCGGGCGGACTGGGTACCTTTGAAGAAATCCTAGAAATTGCCACTTGGGGGCAACTCAATCAACATCAAAAGCCCATGATTTTATTTAATGTGAATGGCTTCTACGACGCCCTGATCGCACAGCTCGATCATGCAGTTGCAGAAGGTTTTCTTCCTCCCCAACATCGTGCCAAACTAATTGTCTGCGACACTTTTGACGAAATTTATGGCGCTGTTAAAAATCTCAATTCACCTCACCGTTTTATGGCATAAGCGCTTTGCGGGCATGTGTTGCTTGATGGCTAACTACCATTACGCAATACATGGCTTGCAGTAAGACTATAGGCGTGTCTTGCATTTCATGCTAATTTTCACCTGACTTCTTTGCAATTCTTCATCTCATGAATGCCACCCCAACGCATCAACGCTTACAGCCCGAATACAAACTTCTGGTTTTGTTGGTTTCGATTGGTTTTTTTATGCAGGCGCTTGACACCACCATTGTCAACACAGCCCTTCCCGCCATGGCTCGCAGTCTCCATGAAGATCCACTTCGTATGCATGGTGTGGTGGTCGGCTATGTGTTATCTGTTGCTGCGTGTATTCCGCTCAGTGGCTGGCTGGCCGATCGTTTTGGTGTACGTAATACCTATTTTGCGGCCATTATTATTTTTACACTGGCCTCACTGGGCTGTGGTCTGTCGCAAAGCTTAAATGAGCTGATTGTTTTCCGGATCATTCAAGGGATTGGTGGGGCATTATTATTGCCGGTAGGCCGATTGGCGATGCTAAAACTGATTCCACGGACACAGTTTTTATCCGCCATGAGCCTGATGAGTCTGGCTGGATTGGTTGGTCCTTTAATCGGACCGACACTCGGCGGATGGCTGGTTGAGGTCACTACGTGGCACTGGGTATTTTTAATTAATATTCCCATGGGGCTTTTGGGGCTTTTAATCACCCTCAAGGCCATGCCAAACATTAAGGAAAAAACCGTTAAATCTTTTGATTTAAGTGGTTTTATCTTACTGCTCGTGGCGATGGTCGGTTTATCTTTAGGAATCGAACAACTCGCTAGCAAAGAATATCCGCAATGGGTCAGCCTCAGTTTACTTGGCGCTGGCATTGGCTCGGCATTCATCTATGCTTACCATGCACATATGCATGAGAACGCGTTATTTCGCAGCACACTCTTTCATAATAAAATTTACGCCATTGGTATTTTAGGGAACTTCTTTGCCCGTTTTGGCGGTAACGCCGTCCCCTTTGTACTGCCCTTGATGTTACAGGTGGCGTTTGGTTTTGAACCTTTTTATACCGGTTTGATGATGATTCCGCTGGTTTTGGGTTCATTGTTTTCAAAACCGATTGTGCGCCCAATTATTCAGCGTCTTGGGTATCGGCGTGTATTGATCATCAATACGTTATTGGTCGGAAGCTGTATCGCAAGCTTTTCCCTGACCACGGCAGAAACACCTGAATGGCTGCGTGCCATTCACTTTTTTGTGTTCGGCACGCTCAATTCTATCCAGTTTGTTTCGATGAATACGCTTACGCTCAAAGACTTATCCCAGCAACATGCCAGTAGCGGCAATAGCTTTTTATCGATGATCATGATGCTGTCTATGAGTATCGGCGTAGCCTTGGCAGGTACACTGGTCAATATTTTCAGTCAGCAGTTTGGTACACAAGACATGACCCGTACCTTTCATGCAACCTTAATCTGCCTTGGCTGTATTAATATTATTACCGCAGTGATTTTTTCTAAAATTCCGCGTAATACGCCAGTTTAACGATTCGACATGGTACAGCGTTTAACTTCTGGTTATGATGAAGCAGAGGATCGAGCCAAGATACACGCATGAAATCACGTCATATTTTTAAATCTATTTCTCCAGCTCACTGGTTAGGGCTGGGTTTTTCTGTGCTGTTGTTGATCTTGCTCTATTTTGGTTTTTTTTATAATCAGAAAGCTTCTGCACAAGATTATCCAGTAAAAGGGTTTGATGTCTCACACCATCAAGGTGAGATCAACTGGTCCAAAATTCCCGCTGATCAATTTCGTTTTGTTTATTTAAAAGCCACTGAAGGTGGCGATTACCAAGATCCCAAATTTCAAGATTATTGGTTAAAAGCGCGTGAACAACGGCTGCATGTTGGGGCCTATCATTTTTACCGGCTTTGCCGAGACGGTACGGTACAAGCAGAGAATTTTATTAAAACTGTTCCCACTAAAGCAGATGCACTTCCACCAGTGATTGACCTTGAGTATGACACGGCTTGCATCGATACATATACGCAAGAACAGTTGCTAAAGGAAATCCAGATCATGCACGATCGGCTTAAGGCCCACTACGGTAAACAGCCAATTTTTTATGTCTCAACACGTTTTTATCATATTGTGCTGATGGGACATTTTAAAGAAACGCCACTATGGATTCGCGAGTATGATCAAAAGCCCGAGCTTAAAGACCAGCGTGAATGGGTGTTCTGGCAATACAACCGCAAAGGCAAAATCAAGGGCATTGAAAAACCAGTCGATCTGAATGTCTATGCAGGCTCCTTAAAAGAATGGCGTGATTTTGTCGCGCCCACCGTAAAGCAGTAGGCAGACCAGCATGCGAAAAATTATTCACATCGATATGGATGCCTTTTATGCGTCGGTAGAACTGCGTGAGCGACCAGAACTGCAACACTTGCCCGTGGTGATTTCCTCACATCATCCGCGTGCAGTAATTGCCGCAGCCTCGTATCCTGCACGACGTTACGGATTACGCTCGGCCATGCCAATGGGTCAGGCCCGTAAACTCTGTCCAGATCTGATCGTGATTGAGCCAAACTTTGAAAAGTATCGAGCGGTTTCACAACAGATTCATCATGTTTTTCAGCAATATACTTCGCTCATCGAACCCCTTTCCCTAGATGAAGCCTATCTGGATGTGACCGAAAATCTCAAGCAATTGCCCAGCGCCACCGATGTCGCCATTCATATTCGTCAGGATATCTGGAATCTGACGCATCTCACTGCATCTGCTGGTGTCGCACCGAATAAGTTTTTGGCCAAAATCGCATCTGACTGGAATAAACCGAATGGCTTATGTGTGATCAAACCCCATCAGGTTATGGACTTTATTCGCGATCTACCACTAAAAAAAATTCCGGGCGTTGGCCGCGTTACCCAAGCCAAACTACAGCAATTAAAACTCGAAACACTGGGGGATTTACAACATATCGATGAAGCCGTACTGATTCATCATTTTGGAAAATATGGCAAGCAACTGTATCTGTATGCGCAGGGAATAGACCATCGCGTGGTTCAAAGCGAGCGTGTGCGCCAGCAAATTTCCAAGGAAACCACTTTCGATCAAAACCTGTACCTCAGTGAATTTGACATCTACTGGCGACTATTGGCTGAAAAAGTCTGGCTATCGTTGCAACACAAACAATTGCAGGCACGTGGTATCAGTATCAAGCTTAAAACACCAGATTTTCAGATCTTCCAGCACAGTAAAAGCTTTAAACGCGCCTTGGCGTCGCTTGAAGAATTTCAGCATGCTCTGGGTGTGTTATTAACCGAAATGCAGCTACAGCCCGCTGCACAATATCGCCTGATTGGAGTGGGCGTCTATCAGCTTGGACCTCGTGAGAGCGATTCACAGCTTTCATTTTGGTAAGCAGTCAAATTTGATCAAAAAAATAAAACGGTCTTTGAAAAGTTGTTTCACTTTCTGGCTATTTTGGAGTACTCTTAGGCTCGCAAATGCATTTACCCATGTATCTGCTGCAATGTATACGGGACACCTTTACCCTATACATTATGTCCTGCGATTGGCGTGACGACCAAATCCGAATGTTGCAGGGCATCCGTTCTGAACGCATGGGATTCTCAAGTATCAATGGCTTCAAATCTAGCATCTTCTTCTTCCCACGAAAAACGCGCACGCAAAGCCGCTCTGAGTAGTTTTATCGGTGCCGTTGTCGATTGGTATGATTTCTTATTGTATGGCATTGTTGCCGCACTGATTTTCAATCAGCAATTTTTTCCAAGTATTAGCCCTGCAATGGGTACCCTCGCTGCTTTTGCAACGTTTGGGGTGGGTTTCTTGTTTCGTCCGTTAGGTGGTGTGGTATTTGGCCATTTTGGCGACCGCATCGGGCGTAAAAAAATGCTGTTTTTAACCGTTTTCCTGATGGGCACGGCCACAGTACTAATTGGATTATTACCCAACTTTGAGGCCATTGGTTGGTGGGCACCCGTTCTTCTGGTGCTACTACGAGCAATTCAAGGTTTTGCTGTTGGTGGTGAATGGGGTGGCGCAGCCTTGATGGCTGTTGAAAATGCACCGCAGGATCGAAAGGCATTTTACAGCAGTGGTGTTCAAATCGGATATGGCGTCGGCTTAATGCTCGCCACTGGTAGTGTTTCGGGCATTATTTATGTATTCGGACAAGAGGCTTTTGCCGACTGGGCATGGCGTATTCCCTTTATCGCCAGTGTGGTCTTGGTTCTCTGTGCCTTATGGGTTCGTGGCGGACAAGAAGAATCACAAGAATTTATTCAAGAAGTTGCAAAAACCAAGACCCAAACAACCAAAATTCCGCTATTTGAAGCGGTGCGTCAAAATCCTAAAGCGTTCTTTTATATTATTGCACTGCGTTTGGCCGAGCTACTGACCATGTATTTGGTCACAACCTTCGCGCTCAACTACTCCACTAAAAATCTAGGGATGTCTTCAAGCTTATTTCTGAATATTGGCTTGATGGTCGGTGCGATTAGCTGTCTGACCATTCCCTTTTTCGCACATATTTCCGACCGCTTTGGCCGTCGCCGGATGTGTGTGATAGGCGGTTTAATCGGGGCAATCTGTGCATTTCCTTTCTTTTTGGCACTTGAAAGTGGCTCTACGCTCTGGATCGTGATTTTCGCGATTTTGCTGGCCAATCTTTCACACGATATGGTGGTCAGTGTTCATCAGCCTATTTTTACCGAGCTCTTTGGCGCATCATATCGTTATAGCGGTGCAGGTGTAGGCTATCAGGTCGCCAGTATTGTAGGGGGCGGATTCACCCCATTCATCGCAACAGGATTGATTACGCTGGGTAACGGGCATTGGCACTATGTGGCATTTTATTTAACCTTGGGATGTTTATTAACTGCGTGTGTTGCAGCACGAATGAAAGCACAAGTACAATCGGCAGATCTTTCTTCTGGTTATCCCCATACAGGAAAATAAATGACCGTACAACGATTGCACGTCGAAAAGCGCTTCTCAGAAATCGCGATTGCTGGAAACTTGGTTCATCTTGCAGGTCAGTTGGCTAGCGATACGAATCTTGATATCACAGGTCAAACCCAGCAAACGCTGGATATTATCGATCGCTTTTTAGCAGATGCAGCTACAGACAAGCGCCATATTCTCTCTGTGATGATTTTCTTAAAAGATATTGAGCGCGACTATGCTGCAATGAACGCTGTCTGGGACGCTTGGTGTGCAGACATGCAAGCCCTACCGCGCACGTGTGTAGAAGCCAAAATGTATCATCCTGACGTATTGGTCGAAATGACCGTAACTGCCGTTAAGCCTTAATCAGCTTTTTGCAAAGATGCTGTATTTGACCAGTCGTTCACTGGGTTCACTGGTCATCACATAGCTCATTTCATTTGCTGCCTTGGCTGGATACACATCGCGACGCAGTGCTGCCAATTGTGGCACTTGCGTGTAATGTAAAATCCGATAACCTGCCGATTGCAGCAGTTGCTCTTTATAACTGTCGTGCTGAGTGCGGCGGACGTGCAAAGGGTCGGAAAAATCAATCACCGCCAACACATGATACTGATGATCTAAAATCACAAAGTCGGCCACCATATTTTGATATTTATAACGTGTCCGCGGTAATTTCGTGGTGATCAGGGCATCGAAAGACACTCGAGCCAAGACGGTCAGTTCTGGCAATGCCTCTTTAAGACGATTGAAAAATAGTTGTTCATGCGCACTAAATACGGCACGCTGTTTCAGTACACTGTCATTTTTTTGTTTCCGCTGTAGCCCCTTCAGACTGGCAAAAACAAACAGGGCAAAAATACCCACAATCAAGAACCAATACATGTATCTCATTCCTTTTATCTATTTTTATAGTTTCGGTTTACAGCCGAATTTTAAATCTTGACCCAATTTTTTATCATCATGGTCAAACGCTTCCATCGCATGTGTTTAACTTAAAGTGTTCTCCTGCCTTTGGCAAGTACGACCTTCGGACAAATGCTGCTTTATCAAGCCAATGTTTGAATCACTTTCATGTGATGCGTGGCATATCTCACTTTAATTCATCTCATAAAAACTGTTATCTTCAAATCAGTTAACGCTTACGGTTACATCTATGACATGATCAATTGCTGGGCCAAAGTGCAATGGGAATATCTTCCTTTTTTTATGTATAAGTTTTGCGACTTGAGCCCGATAAAAAAGCGCCTCTCTCAGGAAGCGCTTTTTTATAGGTCTTATCGGTGTGACTTACTGCGTGGCTTGGAGCGCTGTGACTTCGAATCGGATGACTGCCGATCTTTGGTTTCACGTGGAGGCAAGCCCGTGTGCTGCGTCAGGATTTGACCTTTTTGCGGTCGCTTCTGGCCTTGAGAGGCAGGTTGCTGAGCACTTCGTTTAACCGAATCACCTGCTGCAGTCGAGTTTTTCTTACGCGCTGATTTGTATTCACCTTCTGTGCCCTTCGGCTGATAGGTTGGAATCAAATGCTGCTTAGAGTTACCAATCAAGTCGGCACGGCCCATTTCTTTTAATGCTTCACGCAGCATTGGCCAGTTATTTGGATCATGGTAACGTAAGAATGCTTTATGCAAACGACGACGTTTTTCACCTTTCACGATATCGACGTTTTCAGTGTAGCGTGCCACTTTGGCCAACGGGTTTTTGCCCGAATAGTACATAGTGGTGGCGGTGGCCATTGGCGATGGATAGAAAGTCTGCACCTGATCGGCACGGAAACCATTTTTCTTCAGCCAGATTGCCAAATGCATCATGTCGTAATCCGAAGTACCCGGATGCGCCGCAATAAAATACGGAATCAGGTATTGTTCTTTGCCTGCTTCTTTACTAAAGCGCTCAAACATTTGCTTAAAGCGGTCATAGGTTCCGATGCCCGGCTTCATCATTTTTGATAAAGGCCCTTGCTCGGTATGCTCTGGCGCAATTTTTAAGTAACCGCCCACATGATGCTGTACCAATTCTTTGACGTATTCAGGGTTCAAAACTGCCAAGTCATAACGCAGGCCTGATCCAATCAGAATTTTTTTCACGCCCTTGATCTGGCGGGCTTTACGGTATAACTGTACCAAAGGTGCATGATCGGTATGCAAATTCTGACAAACGCCCGGATAAACACACGACGGTTTACGGCAGTTCTTTTCAATTTCTGGATCTTTACAATGCAAACGGTACATGTTTGCCGTTGGACCACCCAAATCCGAAATGATCCCGGTAAACTGCGGCGCAGTATCCCGAATTTTTTCAATTTCACGTAAGATCGAGTCTTCAGAACGGTTCTGGATAATCCGTCCCTCATGCTCGGTAATCGAACAGAAGGTACAACCACCAAAGCAGCCACGCATGATATTGACCGAAAATTTGATCATATCAAACGCTGGAAAACGTGCATTTCCATAAGATGGATGCGGTAAGCGAGCATACGGCAAGTCAAACACATAATCCATTTCTTCCGTAGTAAGCGGAATTGGCGGTGGATTAATCCAGACATCACGCTCGCCATGACGTTGCACCAAGGCACGGGCATTCCCCGGATTGGTTTCTAAATGCAAGATACGGTTGGCATGCGCATATAGCACCTGATCGTTGGCGACTTCTTCAAAAGAAGGCAGACGAATTACAGCCAGTTCACGTGGCGGTAATTTATGCTTGATTGCTTTCGATGCAGCAGGCTGGAGCTGCACAATTTGCGTATCTGGGTCGAGTTGATCACCTTCACGAATAATCGGATTCGCAACAATTTCTTTTTGAAAATTCTGATACTGGGCCAGTGAATTGCCTTTTTCTTTTTCGACTTCACAGCCGTCGATATCTTCCGTCATCACATAAGGGTTGATAATCGGATCGACACGGCCAATGGTGTCGACATCGTTACTGGCAATCTCAACAAATTTTGCTTTCGCAGCTTTATTGTGTTTATTGATAATAAATGCAGTACCACGCACATCATTGATGTCATGAACTTTTTCACCTTTTGCCAAACGGTGCATCACTTCAATCACTGCACGTTCGCCATTCCCATACATCAGTAAATCGGCTTTAGAGTCCATGAGAATGGAGCGACGAACTTTGTCCGACCAGTAATCATAATGCGCGATACGACGCAAGCTTCCTTCAATTCCGCCAAGTAAAACCGGAACATCCGGAAAGGCTTCACGGCAGCGCTGACAGTACACCGTTGCCGCACGATCTGGACGCTTATTCGGCGCATTATCCGGTGAATAAGCATCATCCGAGCGGATTTTTCGATCTGCCGTATAACGGTTGATCATCGAATCCATATTACCGGCAGTCACGCCCCAAGCAATGGTCGGTTTACCCAAAACACGAAAGCTCTCGACATTGGTCCAATCGGGTTGTGCGATAATCCCGACACGAAACCCTTGTGCTTCGAGTACACGACCGATCACACCGGATACAAATGACGGATGGTCGATATAGGCATCGCCACAGACCAAAATAAAATCGCAGGCATCCCAGCCAAGTTGGTCCATTTCCTCGCGTGACATCGGCAAAAATGGCGCAGGTTCAAAACACGACGCCCAATATTTGTCGTAATCAAACAGCGCTTTTGGCGCGGTCTGCATGGTATAGGCTGTAGACATAGCTTGCGATTCTCGGCTTGCTGAAGTGATGGGATAACATCAAAGATGAAAGCCGAGCATTTTAACATGAATACCCTTCACTTTTCAGAATTATAAAAATCGTAGAAACAATGACATAACAATTAAATTGTATAAAGTTTAGACAGTTTTCAATTATGTTGCCAACTCGTGTGGCAACATACGATTTTTCTCGGTACTGACTCTGTATTTAAAACAGTGCTTTGGGTAGTTTGATCTGAATGATTTCATTATCATCGGCAAGTTTGGCATTGCGACCAGATGATCCCGGAAAATTATTGTCATTAATGACGGTAAGTGTATTGCCATTTTCAATCACAATATCTTCAATGGTTTCAAACGGAAACGCAAAATTTTGTCCCGTGCCGAGATCACCGTTTCGTGCAGTGGCATACAATAAATCAGGATTAGCAATCTGCATCAAATCGACTAAATCCTCACGATTAACCAGTTGGCCCGATGCATTAAGTTGAATGCGGATCAATTTTTTATAACCGCCTAAATTATTCTGGGTGGCATCGCGCTCGATAATAATACCTTGTTTGTCATTAAACAGTTGAAAGTCACCGATATTGGTGGCTTTGCTATCCAGTGCAAACCAGTAATACTGACCCGTATAAGCTTTTTTCTTGAGATCAAATTGTGAAATCAACAGATGGCGCTCGCTGTCATGCAAAGATTTGATCGGTTTTTCGATCAATGGATACAAATACTGCCCATCAGGTGAAATGGCCATGCCTTCAAAGCCGCCACTTTGCTGAACCAATGGTTCGACATAATTGATTTGAGCTTTATTCCATTGATTTTGAGGCGAGCGTAATTCTTGCGCTGGATTTAAAGGATGAGGTAATGGAATAGGTGCATCTAGCAACACCCCTTCTGCTGAAAAATGCAGTAAATATGGACCAAACTCATCACCAATCCAATACGTTCCATCAGGCGCGCGCTGCATCGATTCTGGATCGAAATCTGCACCTGTCAATAATCGTTCAGCACTATTGGCATTAACAATATCAAATGGAACGCGCTTGTTTGGATCGCGCAGCTGAATAAAGCTTTGTACCGTTACAGTGCCAGAGCCTTGGTTTTTGGTTTTAAAATCAGGGCTCAGTTTATAAATTCTGAGTAGAAAATCGGCAGAATTATCTTGTGTCCCGAAACCGTTATCCGCCATAACCATATAGCTGCCGTCTTTGTTTTTTAAGGCTGCGGAAAACCCTTGTACAGGCTGTCCTTTAAAAGGTGGATAAATACCATTGGCACCTTTTACGGCTTTACCTGAATCTGGTCCGCTGGCATAGGTATCTACAGGAAGTTTGGCAAAGGCCACCAAGGTTGGTTGACTGATCGAATCATTCGAGGCGGGCTGCGATGCATCATGCTCATCGTTACATCCAGCTAAACCCATGAATGCGCCACACAGGATCGCCAATACCGTTTTATTTTTCATGAAATGAGATCTAGAATTAAATTTTAGCTCATTAAATCAGCTGAATGTTAAGTTTTGACTTCAAAGGCATGACATCTTGATGTTCAATCTACCTAAATCAGTGTGATAAAGAACCAGAGCGGGTTTCAGCTCCCTTCTCTCTGGTTATTTACACTAAATAAAGCAATTGTATTACTATACTGAGCTACACATAGTTTGCTTTTAACATCATTATTTTGACTGGACTGCCGTATATTCTGTGATGGCTTGTCGGCCAATAGCAGGGTCGTCCGTAAAAATACCATCTACGCCTGCTTGAAAATAAAGTTTCATTTCCTTGATCGATCCGGATGCACATCGCTCATCTAAGCGCGCACTGCATCGTAAGGATTGTGGTAAGAAATTATTTTCAGGACGAAAGGTATAAGGATGCACTTTTAGTCCAGCCAAATGCGCATCGGTTACAAAGGCTGTGGTTTGTGTCATATCGGTATTTTTAAAGATATAGGATTTCGCTGGGCCTACACCATTGGCATATTGGGCGACATCTTTTAAACCCTGAGCCGTTGCCATGTCGGCATAAGTGGTTTTCGCTCCCTTTGCGACGGCATCGGCAGGTTGACTCCAAGATGAATCATAGAGTTGAATCAATTGTGCACGTTGCACACTTTTCAGTGCGGCCAACTGCTGTTTAAGATATTTTAAATTTTCAACTTCAAAAGACTGTAAATATATCGGTGCGATTTTTTGCGAATACTCATACTTTGCTAAAGTCTTGAGAAGAGGATCTTCAAGAGATAAATTTAACGTCTTAAAGTAAGTCGGATGCTTGGTTTCAATATATAAACCAATCACTTTGCCTGTTTTTTTATAATGCTGATTGGCCAGATCAATAATTTCATCTAAAGTCGGTATGCTGTACAAATCATTGAACTGTGTATTGGTAGGGCGATACTGTGGAATACGTTCGCGCGCTTTGAGTTGCTGCAATTCTTTTAAGGTGAAATCTTCAGTAAACCAACCGGTTATTGATACACCATCGATCACTTTAGTGGTTTTTCGATTAGCAAATTCAGGTAGGGTCGCCACATTAGTCGTGCCGCTGATTTCATTTTCATGACGTGCAACCAATACCCCATCTTTGGTAGAAACCAAATCTGGTTCAATAAAGTCAGCGCCATCATCAATGGCTTTTTGATATGAAGCAAGCGTATGTTCAGGACGTAATGCACTGGCACCGCGATGTCCAATCAATAAAATTTTAGGTTCTTGAACACTGGTACTTGGAGAAGCTGCCAAATCATCATGATCATGGTCATTACACCCACTCAGTGCAATCAAACTCATGCACCAAAAGACTTTTTTTAACATGTTGTCGCTCTAATTTTTTAATTTGAGCTCAAAGTTTGGACTAAAAACTTGTCAACGACATGACAAAAGCGTTAAAAAATAGAGAGCTTCTGGATTACAAAGCTGATTTTTACATGCATTTTTCCACTTATTTTAGGCATAAAAAAGCCCCCTTAACATATGTTAAGGGGGCTTAGTATTTAAAAGCTGGCGATGACTTACTCTCACATGGCTAACGCCACACTACCATCAGCGCGAAGAGGTTTCACTTCTGAGTTCGGGAAGGGATC